>JAGQPD010000566.1 GCA_020426865.1 Planctomycetales bacterium | reverse complement strand
GCAGAATCGCGCTCGGTCATTTAGCGACTGCCGCTTCACCTTAAACCACATGCTACAGACTCGACTCATATCGCAATCCGAGGCTGCAGATGCGATTGAGCAATTCTTCATAACCGACGCCAGCCGCTTCGGCGGATTCGGCAAAGTCCTCGCCGAATGATAGGTTCGGATTCGGATTCGCCTCCAAGACAAAGATCCGGCCATCATCGGTCAGTCGCAAATCAATCCGAGCGTAGCCGCTGAGATTCAATACCCGGTAAACTCGCTTGCACATCCGGACGATTTTGGAGGTTAAATCGGCCGGCAAGTCCTTGGCGGCGTCGGTCATCACGCCATATTTTTTCTGAAAATCTGGATCCCACTTGGCTTTGCGAGTCGCAATGAGCGGCACGCCATCTGGGTTTTCACGGAATTCGAGCTCCCAGATCGGAAACGTCTGCAACCGCTGATTGCCCATCACGCCTACGTACAACTCACGTCCTTCGATATACTGCTCGCACAGCGCGTCCGTCTTGACGGTTTCGTGAATGATCCGCACGCGTTCAAGTAGCTGCTCGTCGTTGCGCACGATCGAAGCCCGTGACAGCCCGAGCGACGCATCCTCGGTGGCCGACTTGACGAACAACGGGAAATCGAGCCGTGCTGGGCGTTTGGCCCGTTGGCCGCGCGAGAAAACCACGAACTTCGGATTCGGCACGCGATGGTAGGTCAGGATCTGTTTGCTCAGCGCCTTATCATGAGCCAACATCAAGCCACGCGGATTGCAGCCGGTGTATTTTTGCTGTGCCAGTATTAGATAGCTGACGACATGGCTGTCGTAAACCGGGATGCCATGAAACTCTTCGAGCAGGTTGAACGCCAGATGCGGCTTCATCTCGACAATGGCACGACGAATTTTGCCGAGGTCGTCTGAAACGCCGACCGGTTGAGCGTCATGTCCGATTTCGCGAAGCGTGTGGAGGACATCGAATTCGGTCTTCCATTCGAGGATCTCTGTCTCACTGTAGCCTTCCAGACTATCCGGCGGCACGAGATCCTCATGCATCAGCACAATCACGCGCAACGGGTTCATAACGCTACCTTGTGATTGCCGCTATGCAAGTGGTTCATGATTTGAACGGTCAGCATGACAATCGCGTCCTGCTTGACCTTGGTGGCGGGTCGGTCCAATCGCAAATCCAGCTCACGACATCGGTTGATGATTTCGCCCAGGACTTCATCAATCGTGTATTGATACTGCCCCGTCCATGTCGCAACCACACGACGCAATTCGCGTCGATTACGACGCAGGAATGTCGCCGCTGAAGGCCGCCGAGGACCCGCGTCTTCGCTGAACAACCGCCGCAACTCATCGTCCAAGACGTTCGATCCGCCGACACCATAATGCTCGCGCCGCCGATCGTAGTGTTCGCGCAAGGTCCGCCGGATTCCTTTCAATGGCTCAATGTGACGACGAGACGTAACCTGCGGTGGTTCCTCTGCAATCTCCTGCATCAACTCGTCGACATACTCCAGCTTCTTCATCGCCGGCCAACCGGCGTACTGCGTTCGCCAGCGCGACCGCGGCTTCAGCCATACGGCAAACGTCTCGGCAAAATCCTCCGCCGGATGACTCTGCGCATACCACATATCCAAATGCTGCACGTACCGCCGACTGTAGGGCCGCGGCTGGTAATGCTCCGGATACGGCTCGCTCGCCTTGCCGAAGATCTGTTGATACTTTTTCCGGCGATACAAGCGATAGGCCGTGTCGATCGTGTGCCCCGCTTCGTGACGGAGAATGCGCAGGCACCATTCTTCGTCCCCCCCTTCGATCTCGAGCATCTGCGATCGCTCCAGCCGAGCCAAACGGGGGTGCGCCAGATAGAATGGAATCGCGATTCCCGGAATGCCGTCCGGTGAGAACCACTCGTCGCTCAGCCAAAAATGCGGCCGGTGCCGCAGGCCACGTGCCTCCAATTCGCACAGCAAACGCTCGATCCGCAACTCCAATACCGTTCCGTCGATCTGGACGCCAAGATCGCAAAGCCGCCAGTCCAGTAACTCGCTGTCCGGCAACTCGCTCCACGTCGCAATGTGCTGACGCAACTTCCGACGGGCCATTCGAGATTGAGTCTTCGAATTCATGAGCTCAAATGTACTGCTACGGCGTCTTCTTACCGCCCGCGCTCCCGACCGCCATCCCAATGGACTGCTCGATACTATGCATCTATATTA
>JAGQPD010000565.1 GCA_020426865.1 Planctomycetales bacterium | reverse complement strand
TTCCGTGGGAAAGTCCCGTTGGAAAGGAGGTCCAGATGTTGGTCTTATCGCGTCGGTGCGGGGAGAGTATTGTACTCCCGAACTTGGGAGTGACGGTGCGAGTGCAGCGAGTGAATAACCGTCAAGTGCGCCTTGGGATCGATGCGCCGCCGGGAATTCAGGTGCTGCGTGAAGAATTGTTGATCGATGGGGCAGGCGCAGCAGTTTTTGATCAACCGGATATTGAATCCCTAGTACCAACATTGCGCAGTGTGTTGCAGGCGGCGTTGGCGGAGGCCGATCAACTTGCCCAGGATGAACAGGGGCGGCTGGACGAGTCGTCGTGGTGTCGGTTGATTACGAAGTTGAAGGCGATTGACGGAGAGCTTGCAGCGCACGCGAAGTCGGTGGCGAAGGCGCGTCGAACATCGCGAATTCGGCGGGCGCTGGTGGTGGACGACAATTGCAATGAATCAAAGTTGTTGGCAAGTTTTTTGCGGATGAAAGATTTTCGCGTGGAGACGGCAGATAACGGAGAGCACGCGATGCGGAGTCTCGAGCGGCATCCGTTGCCGGACGTGGTGTTGCTGGACATGAATATGCCGCAGTACGACGGGCGGTGGACGGTGGATGCCATTCGGCAGCAGTCGCGGTACGACGCCATCAAGATCTTTGCGGTCAGCGGGATGCACCCGGGTGAGTACGGTGTGGATGTGGGACGAACCGGATGCGACCGTTGGTTCCGCAAACCGTTGAATCCACAATTGCTGGTCGATGCAATATCGGCAGCGATTCCTGCCGACAAGTTGCTCGCAAACTAAAGGTCGTGGCATACACGAGGTCCATGGAGGCAACGAGGCATTTGTGGGCTGTCCGCTGCAACGGCAGGGCGGTTTGCGGGCCTTGGGAGAGTCCATTCAAGGATGAATGAAGCCTGCAAGGAAGTCGGGCGAGGTCACACCGGGAGGGGAGCGTCAACGGTTCCCCTCCCGGGACCTTATTTTCGCTTGGTGTGAAGAATGTAGTTGTCACCCCGTGTTCCCCACCACGTTGTAATCAGTGCGATGCGCGTGATAAAATGCGGCCACTGATTGGAAACGAAGAGGGGGCATGATTCATGTCGGAAGGCGTAGACATCTCGCGTAACGAAGTCGATTCGGTGGCGGCCGACGCGCCCACGTACATTGTGGGAATTGGGGCGTCAGCTGGTGGCCTCGAGTCGCTGGAGGCCTTCTTTGATAACGCGCCGATTCAAAGCGGGATGGCGTACGTCGTTGTCCAACATTTATCCCCGGACTTCCGCAGCCTGATGGACGAATTGTTGGCTCGGCATACGAGTATGCGGATCGTAAAAGTCGAGGATGGCGAGCGAGTCGAGCGGGACACGGTTTACCTTCTGCAGCCTAAGCACAACATCACGCTGGTCGATGGCCGATTGCGGCTGACACGGCACAATCCGCCCGGCGGGTTTAACCTGCCGATTGACATCTTTTTCAGTTCGTTGGCCAAGGACGCAGCAACGCGGGCGATCGCCATCATCCTGTCGGGAACGGGTTCGGATGGATCACGGGGCATCCGCGACGTGCATGCTGCCGGTGGATTGGTGTTGGTACAGGACGTCGAGTCGGCGGCATTTGACGGGATGCCCCGCGCGGCGTTGGCCACGGATCTGGCAGATGTCGTATGCGAGCCGAAGGCGATGCCGGCGAAGCTGGAGGAATTTGCCCGCGACCCAGAATTATTTACTCGGGGACAAGCGGATTCGGCAACGAAGGAAGCCAACGGCGATTTGGCGACGGTATTTCGACTTTTTCGCGGACAATTCGGCATCGACTTCTCGCTGTACAAGCCGTCGACGATTCAACGCCGGATTGAACGCCGGATGCAGCTGGTGCGGGCGCTCGATTTGAGCGAGTACCTGCGGACGATTGAAGCGGACAGCGACGAGCTCGATCGGCTATATCGCGATTTGCTGGTCGAGGTGACTCACTTTTTTCGCGACCCGGAGGCGTTTGACATCATTGAAAAGGAGGTGGCTCCCCGACTGATCAATGAGCGTCACAACGAGACCGACATTCGGGTTTGGGTCTCGGGCTGTGCCACGGGCGAAGAGGCGTATACGTTGGCGATGATCATCCACGACGTTGCCGAGCGGTGTGGGCGGAGTATTCCATTGAAGGTCTTTGCCAGCGACGTCCACGAAAAATCGATGGAGATCGCCGGCCATGGCGTCTATTCGGCTGACGACATCCAGAGTGTACCGGACCACTACCGGCGCAAGTATTTTGTGGAAAACGGCGACCGGTTTCAGGTGTGTCCCGATTTGCGTCGCAAGGTCGTGTTTGCGCGCCACGACGTCACCCGTGATCCGCCGTTCACTCGAATTGACTTGTTAAGTTGCCGCAACGTGTTGATCTACTTGGAACCGGAAGTGCAACGACGCGTGTTGGCCATGTTCCACTTCGGGTTGCGGGTCGGGGGAGCGCTGATGTTGGGACCGAGCGAAAGTGTCGGCCCATACGGCAACGAATTCGAGACGGTGGATCAGACGTGGCGGGTGTTTCGCAAGCTGCGGGACCAGCGGCTTACCGACATCATACCGTCACCATCCCTGCCTCCGGCAAGTTACATTGTGGCAGAGCAACCCGCACCGAAAGTACGCGGCAACGGATCAAGTGACGGCTGGCTATCACCGCTGGTCTACGAAGAACTATTGGCTCGATACGTTCCGCCCGGGTTGCTGGTGAACGAGTACTACGAACTGGTGCATACGTTCGGTGAGGCGAGAAAACTCCTGACGCAACCGACCGGACGACCGACGTTGGAGATCGGCAAGCTGGTGGAGGGAGAATTAAGAACAGCGATGATGGCGGCATTACATCGGGCCAATCACACGAAGACGGCAGTCACCTTTCGCAACATTCCAGCGGAAACGCCGGTAGGGTCCCGTCGCCTGGACATCACGGTGGAACCTTACAATCGGGGCTCACGGAAGTTGTTTCTCCTCTGCCTGGAGGACAGTGAGCCGCTGCATGCCGCGGAAGTCCATCGCGAGACGATTGAGTATAGCGGGGAGCAGTCCAATCGGATCGAAGATCTCGAACAAGAGCTGGGGCATGTGCGCGAATCGCTGCAGATGACGGTGGAGGAATTGGAGACGAGCAACGAGGAACTCCAGTCGACGAATCAAGAATTGATCGCGGCCAACGAGGAGCTGCAGAGTACGAACGAGGAGCTGCACAGCGTCAACGAAGAACTTTATACGGTCAACTCCGAATATCAACGGAAGATCGAGGAATTGACGAATCTGACGAACGATCTCCACAACTTTCTGGAAAGCACCGATATTGGCACGGTCTTCTTGGACGATGAGCTGCGGATTCTCAAGTACACGCCGGCAATTGCCGCCGCGTTCAATATTCTGGACGAGGATATT
>JAGQPD010000564.1 GCA_020426865.1 Planctomycetales bacterium | reverse complement strand
ACGGAGACTACATCCTTTCACTGGCGCCGGACATGCTCACATGTTTTTACAAACGTGGTGCCTTACAAAAGCAGGTCCAACAGCGTCTGCGCGCCAATCCTCAAGACCCCTGGGCCTTGCGACAGCAAGGGGCGATACACTTGAGCGAAGGGAAGACGTTCGAAGGGGTTAAAGCGCTGCGCCAGGCAATCGACCGATATACGGTGTTGGCAGGGAACGACAGCCTTTCGAAGGCGGAGTTGCGGGCCGCCCGTTCGATGTTGGCGGCTTCTCTCCTGCAGCTGCTTCGCACGCAATTCGCAGACCATCAACAACTCGCCCAAGAGATCACGCCGCTGCTGGAAACAGAACAACAACGCGCCGAATTCCATCGCGTCATGGCGGAAGGATTCGGACAACACGGCGACGCCATGTCTGCGCTGCAACATGTGTTAAACCTGGCGAAGATCGACGCCGCCAAACAGGAGCCGTTACCGTGGGAGGAAGGGTCACGATTGGAACGCGTGGATGGCCAACGACAAGTCGCGTGCAACCGCTGGATATCGGCCATTATTCAGCAGTTGGTTTCCAGTTCCTCACCGGAATCAAGTGCCCAATTGATCGCCAAGGTCGTCAACGAGACGCCAGCATCGGCTGAGCGAGATGGTCCGGCCGTTTATCTAACACAGTTACGTCAGTTGGTGTCGAATCTCGGAATCCATCCGCGAGCCGTCGACGCGCGTCGGACGCTGATTCGCGAGCTAATCGGGGCAGGGGATTTGGCAGAAGCAATCGCTCATCTCAGCTTTTTACAGTCGCACGCGACGGCTTCGCAGGCGGCACGCTGGACCGCCGAAGTTGCTGAACTGCTGGAAAACCATCAGGAATACGCGGAGGCTGCGAGGCTGTATCGGCAGATCAGGCTCCAGTGGCCGCTGGAAACGTTGGAGGACGAGCAGTCGGTTGACGAGTACGTAGCGCGTAAGGAACAACTTTCTACATTCAGCACCTACCTTCGTGCTCCGCGCCCGTGGCCCAATGGTGCGACCGAGGTCACGGCAACCGACGCACGTCTCAACGCGGCGCAACTTCAATCTGCCGTTCCGTTTCGTGTGCAACAATCTACTGGCCCTTGGGACGACTCCCAGACGCTCGCCGCCGACAGCAGTCGCCAACCCCGGATCATGGTCCTCGATGGTGCGGGGCAACCGATCATAGAGGTGATGAATGACCGCAATGGGAGTAACAAATATGTAACCCAAAACGTCGAGCTAAGCTACGCAAAGATCTACGGCAACGTGGCCGTCATCTCGCTGGGCCAGGAGATTGTCGCCGTGGATCTGTCGCAAAACTCGCAACCTCGTAGCGATCGAATTCTTTGGCAGCATGCCGTCGGAGCTCCGATGATCGCCAGCCGCATTCGCTTCCGAGGCCTCGCAAGTCAACAGGTCGATACGCTGCTCGGGATCCCAAAGCGCAGCCACGTCGATAGCGACGGGCAGCTTGTAGGCCGCCTTGGTTCGGTGAGCGTCAACGGTGTCTGCTTTCAGGAGCTCGGGGAATTGCACTGCGTTGACTTGCTGACGGGGCGCCACCATTGGACTCGATCCGACGTCGACAAAGGTTGCGAACTATTTGGGGACGATGATCTGTTGTTCGCTGTTTCACCGGAAGACCGCGAACTGGCACGTGTATTCTCGACGCAAGACGGCCGCGAATTGGGACATCGCAAGGTCGTTCCGTGGGAAGCGACATGTACGACTTTGGGGCGCTGGCAGTTGTATGTCTCTCCCGCGACCGATCAACAAACCCCCAGCGTGAACTTGGCCTTATACGATGCCTGGACCGAAAAGGACCTTTGGAGCCAACCATTTCCTGTCATGTCCAAGTCCTGCCTGATCGGAACGGACGAAATTGCGGTTGTCCAGCCAAATGGAGCATTCCAGGTGATGAACATCGCGTCGGGAAGGGTGGTTGTCCAGCAGCAACTGGATGCTCAATCGCTATCGGCAGTCCATGTGCATCGTTTTCCCGATCGATACATCGTGGCCACCAACCGCGCCGACTACGGTGGTCGCCAGACGCTACGATACAACGTGCTCGGAACGAACATCTCTGCGGCGGAAGTCAGCGGCAAGATCTACGCCATCGCCAGGGACTCAGGAAGTCAGCTCTGGAAAAAACCGGTGGTCGTCGAAGACTTTGCCATGCCGACCTATCAACCGACTGGCTTGCCGGCATTCACACTGTTGAAGCTGCTGCAATCCAGTTCACGCGGGCAACGGACGATGGCGAGCGCACTTTGCCTGGACATTCGCGATGGCAGCCCCATTTTCTTCGAACGAAACCTGAGTTACACCAGTGCGAACTTTCAGATTTCCGGGGTCCCAAGCTTAAACATGATCAACCTGACTCTGCCAGACAACAAGGTCTATACGATCCAATTCACGACCAATCCCCGATCGGAACAGGGGCCGGTTGAGATCCCCGCTGACGATCAGGATCCGGATGACAAAACGGAAGAGGATGCCAACCCCGTCCCCGGGTTGAACTTGAAAGGCCTACCTGCTCGACTCCGCAACCTCCGACCGGGCCCGGAACGATAGGCCATCTCGCGGGGGGGGCGCGTGACGGTGAACCTGTCAACCATTTCGCGGCACACAAAGACGAGGCTTTTCGACGCGATTCCAGGAGTATTCCCTGTTCGCACTACGCCAGCGATAATAATAGGGAACATGAGAACGAGCGACTTGCGGCCTCTCGGCTTGTGGCCAACCCTTAGATCCCGCATAACCAGACCGCCAAAACGGCGATAAGCCAGCCTGGGTTGACCTATGTTTGACTATGGAAACACGATCACCAATTCGATCCGTATATAGCCCCCAAGGAATACCGCATGACTAGTCCGGGTCCTCAAGCCATCGATAACGCGTCCGTCGAACGGCTGTCACGTGCCTACGAGCAATTGAAAACCGAATTGGCGAAGGTCATCGTAGGCCAGGAGCAGGTGATTGACGAATTATTGATATCGTTGTTCAGTCGCGGTCACTGTCTGTTGGAGGGTGTCCCAGGTCTGGCGAAGACGCTGATGATCAGTACCTTGGCGCGGACGATGGACTTATCGTTCAGCCGCATACAATTCACGCCAGATCTGATGCCGGCCGACATTACCGGCACGGAGATCCTGGAGGAGAACAAGACCACGGGTGCACGGGAGCGGCGGTTCCTGGAAGGACCGATTTTCGCCAACGTCATTTTGGCGGACGAAATCAACCGGACGCCGCCGAAGACGCAGGCTGCATTATTAGAGGCGATGCAGGAACGTCAGGTTACGATTGGCCGGCAGCGTCGCGATCTATCGGATCCTTTTTTCGTGCTGGCAACGCAAAATCCGATTGAACAAGAGGGAACGTATCCGCTGCCCGAAGCCCAACAGGACCGTTTCATGTTCAAGGTCTTCGTCAGGTATCCCAAGTTTGACGAGGAGTTCGAGGTAGCACGTCGGACAACCGCCATTTCCACCGACACGATTCAGTCAGTACTATCGGCTGAGGACATCTCGACGATTCAGCGGACGGTTCGCTTGGTACCGGCAACGGACCATGTGATCCGCTATGCGTTATCGCTGGTTCGTCAAACACGAGTCGGCGAGGAGGGGATCCCCGATTTCGTCAATGACGCGGTCGGATGGGGTGCCGGTCCCCGAGCGGTGCAGTATTTGATCTTGGGTGGCAAGGCCCGTGCACTGATGCACAATCGTACGCATGTCGCCACCGAAGACATCCAAGCACTCGCAAAACCCGTATTGCGCCATCGTTTGGTGGTAAACTTCGCCGCTCAAAGTGATGGCATTACGCCGGACGATGTCATCGACCGTTTGATTGATAACACTCCCACTCGAGAGGACGAGCTTATCCGTGATGCCCGATTCCAAAAGATTTTTGCATCCTGAAGCGATCAAGCGCATCGCGCGACTGGAATTGCGGGCCAGACACATTGTCGAAGGGTTTCTCTCGGGAATGCACCGCACCCCGTACTTCGGTCAGTCGGTGGAGTTTCGTCAGCATCGCGAATATGCTGCCGGGGATGATCTGCGCCACGTCGACTGGAAAGTCTGGGCGCGGCAAGATCGACTGTACGTCAAGCAATTCGAAGAGGATACCAACCTGCGCTGCCACCTGCTGGTTGACGGTTCCAACAGCATGCGCTACGGCTGCGGGCCGCTGAACAAGTACGAGTACGCCTGCACGGTAGCCGCCAGTATGGCCTATTTGGTGCTGCGTCAGCAGGACGCGGCGGGCTGCGTGACGTTTGACGATCGCGTTCGCAAGACAGTCCCGACGCGGAGCAATCGTACGCACTTGCAGGCCATTATCGACGGGCTTGCACTCGAAGAGCCGGCTGACAAGACCGACATGTACGCCGTTCTCCGCTCAATTGCCGAAGCGTTCCCGCGCCGCGGGATGATGATCTTGATATCGGATCTGTTGAACGATCCCAAAGGGACAATCAAGGGACTGCAATTACTACGGCGTCGCGGTCACGATGTGCTCGTTTTCCATGTGATGGACGACGACGAATTGGATTTTCAGTTCAATGGCCCCACGCGGTTTGAAGGTCTCGAATCGCTCGACGCACTCAACTGCAATCCTCGAGCCTTGCGTGAGGGGTACCTTGAAGCCCTGCAAGAGTTCCTGGATCACATCCGTCGGCAATGTGCACAGAGTGTGGTCGACTACGCCCTCATTCGCACCAGTGACCCACTCGATGCCGCCCTGGCCACCTACCTCAGCAATCGGCTCGGCATGCACCACAAGAACTAAGCGACAAGAACTAAGCGACTGACGTACCGCCATGCAATTCCTTCATCAACCGCTAACTTGGGGCTTCTTCCTGGTGTTGTTGCCAGTGTTGATCCATTTGATCAACCTGATGCGACAACGCCGCGTCCGGTGGGCGGCGATGGACTTCTTGTTGAAGGCGTACAAGAAACATCGCAAGTGGATCTGGCTGAAGCAATTGCTATTGTTGCTGCTGCGGATGTTGGCGGTGGCCGTGGTGGTGGCGATGCTGGCCAAGTTGGTTTCACAAGACCGCTGGTCGCAATGGTTGGGTGGTCAGACAACGCATCATATTCTCGTGCTCGACGACAGCCTATCGATGTCCGAGCGGCTGTCGACGGGAACGGTATTCGACCTGGCAACTCAGGCGATCACACAATTGGCCGACAATCTGTCAGAACGTCCGGGACAACGCGTTACGTTGCTGCGCACGTCACAGGCGGCCCGTGCATGGCAGGCGGTGGAATCGGGCGAAGACCAGATGGATGCGGGTGGAGCGGCGGGACTGGTTGCCGATCTGAATGCCGTCTATGTCGACAGCGATTTTGCGGAAACGCTCGAAGAAAAACGCCGCGGATTTGACATTACGGATCTGTCCTATGGTCCGCGCGCCGCGCTGCAGCTCGTCTCCTCTCTCATTCAACAGAACGAAGATGAGCAACATGTCGTCTATCTTGTTTCGGACTTTCGCCATCTTGATTGGGAGAGCCCGGAACAGGTGCGCGAGCTGTTGCAAAAGATGCAAACTCAAGGGGCCTCCATCCAGCTGGTACGATGTGCGGCACAATCACAGGATAATCTGGCGATCACGGAGATCCGGCCCGAGCTTGGCACGCGTGCGGCCGGCGTACCGCTGATGGTGGACGTCACCGTCAAGAACTTCGGCGATCGTACGGCGCGACAGATACCAATCTCGATTCGACTCATAGACCATACCACCGACAAGCCTGCGAGTGATCCAGCCACGGCGAAGGGGACACCTAGTGATTTACCAGGTTTGTTGATTGACGAATTGCCACCAGGGGAATCGATAGTCCGCCATGCCCAAGTTTATTTCCCAGGTGCTGGGTATCACGTCGTTCAGGCCAGCCTGCCGCCAGATACGATGGATCGCGACAATCAACGAGGTTGTGTGCTCCACATGCCCGACGCGATCTCGATTCTGATTGTCGACGGCGACGAGGATCAGATCCATGGTCGCTTTCTCACCGACGTTTTCCAACCGAATCCGCAAACTCGCACGGGAATCGCCCCCACGCTCCAGGTACCGGCGTTCCTCCGTGACGCAACACCGGAAATGCTCGGACAATTCTCGGCCATCTATCTGGCGGATGTCGATCGACTCGATTCGTTGGCGGTTGATAACCTCAAGCAATACGTCTCCGCCGGCGGTGGCTTGGCTTTCTTCATGGGCCCGAATAGCTCGGTGTCGTTCTACAACGAGCTATATGAAGAGGGAATTGGTCTCTTTCCCGTTCCATTGGAGAATGTCGCCATCCTTGAGCGAGACTTGGCGGAAGTACCCGATTTGGTTCCGGGCGAACATCCGTTGCTGCGTGTCTTTGCGGGGCAACAGAACCCGTTTGCCGAGTCGGTGCGGGTCGACCAATACGTTCGTGCCGTCGAGGGTTGGAAACCGCCACTTGATTCGTCGATCACCATTCTTGCCGAATTGCGCAATCGGCAACCGCTGATTGTCGAACGCACATTTGGACAGGGACGCGTGGTTACCTTCCTAACGACCCTGGCTCCCACCTGGAACAATTGGGCTCGACAGCCAAGCTTCGTTGTAATTGCCTTGGAGCTACAAGCCTACCTGCAAACTCCGTTGCTAGAAAGCACCTCACAGACGGCAGGCTCGCCGATCGCGTTGCAACTGGAGGCCAACGATTACCAGAGGGAAGTCCAATTTGTCGTCCCAGGGCGAAGCGACAGCGATCGTCGCGTCATCATCCAAATGATCGAGCCTAACGATGACTCTCCCTTGATGAACGTGCGTCTGGAAAACAAAGTCGAAGGTAGCGAACGCATCCCGACGGCGCGGGCCGGTATCTACGAAGCATGGGCGACACACCTGGACGGAAAAAACGACGTCCGACGGTTCGCTGTCAATGGCGACAGCATGGAGTCGGACCTGCATGTGGTTGACAATACGGAATTGCTGTCACAATTGCAGCCCGTGAAGGTCACCGTCGTTGCCGCCGACCGTTTGGATGCAGCCAGCGACACGGCCAGCGATTCGCCTATCAGCCAATGGCTCGTCTTCGTGGCCATCGGCTTGCTAATCGTAGAACAAGTGACAGCCTATTCGGCCAGCTATCATCCACCGGTGGAAGGAGCGCTACGATGATCGCTCCGCCCAATCCGCACCATACCTTGCTTTTGGCCGCCAACGATTCTCGAACCTACTACGACGTCACGCGTATCGCGAGCCTCAACCAATGGTGGCATTGGTTGGTGCTGGTGGCCGCTTGCCTCACGATTTTGCTGTACGTCACAACGTTGTATCGCCGCGATTCACACGAGTTGCCTCGTGGCATCGCCTGGCTGTTATACTTGCTGCGATTGTTCGCGTTTCTCGGGCTGCTCGTGTTCTTTTTGAACATCGAGCGTCGAACGGAGCAATCAGTTACCAAAAACTCACGGCTGGTGACATTGATCGATACAAGTCAGAGCATGGGACTGGTTGACGCCGTTTCGCTTCAGGAGGGGGCCAACGGGCGATCCCGACTGGAGCAAGTCGTCGATACCCTGCGAGACTCGTCGCTGATGGCCGATCTTCGCCGCAAGCATGACGTCGTCGTCTATCGTTTCGACCAAGGGGAGCGGCCGCAGGAACTGGCGTTACTAGAGAAGACCGAGGTCGTGCGAGACGCATCCGTCGACCAAACGGAAGTCGTCAACCAGACGCTCAGCGAGTCTCGCTGGCTGTATGGCATCGCTGCGACACTGCTTGGTTGCGCCGCAACAGCTCTCGTGCTGCATTGGCTGCTGGGAGTAATCGTCCGTAACGCTGATGGCCAGAGCTGGGCGGTGTTCGCCGCGGGACTGCTCGCGATCTTTGCGTTGGTCACGGGGGCCGTTGCGAATCTACGTTACCCAACGGTGACATTTGCCAATCTCGTGGGACGTGAAGCCTGGACGCCGGACCGGCAACCTTCGGCAACGGACGGCGAAGACACAGATAGTTCCGAAATGAAACCGGGAACGGGCACAGATTGGCTTGGAGAACTGCAGCCACAAGGGACAGAAACACGGCTTACGGGCGCGCTTCAGTACGTCATTGAGCACGAACGAGGCGGTCCGATTGCCGGCATTGTCCTCGTGACGGATGGCAACGGCAATCCTCTCGTGGACGTGACCGACGTCACTTCGCTCGCGCGCGACGCAAGCATTCCAATCTATACCGTGGGCATGGGGACCGATGAGCATCCCCGCAATATTCGGGTCGTCGATGTCGAAGCGCCACCGCGTGTATTTCCTGGCGACGAGTTTACAATAACAGCGTATTTGCAGTCCTTTGGAATGGAAGGTACAGCATCAAAGGTGGAGTTGCTGGTGGACGACGCCGGCAACGCCGATTCGTCGAACCGGGATCCATCGGACACAGATTCGTCCGAATCACGCGGCGCCTCCGCTACCGGAAGCACGGATGCGAACGGCGCGTCGACGGGATCGGACAACGTCGCGGGGGACGAGCGGCCGGGCGAAGCGACCGGGCTGCTGTTGGAAGAGTTACGGATGACCGCTGGAACAGATGGGAGCGTAGAGACGCTGCAATTCCAGACAACGCCACGCGCGGTGGGACGTCATCGTTATCGGCTACGGGTCACGCCGGCGTCGCAGGAGTTGGACAGTTCGGATAACATCATGAGTGCGACGGTCGAGGTTGTCGATCGCCAGAACAAGGTATTATTGTTGGCGGGCGGCCCGACTCGCGAGTATCGGTTTGTCCGCAATCTGCTTTTCCGCGACGCGTCGGTAACCTCGCACGTATGGTTGCAGGGTGCGGCGCTGGGGATTGCACAGGAGGCCGATGAGATCTTGGCGGATTTCCCCGAGTTGCCCGAGGAACTATTTGAATATGACGCAATTGTGGCATTTGATCCCGACTGGACACAACTCAACGATCGACAGGCGAAGCTGCTCGAACGCTGGGTCGCCGAGAAGGCGGGGGGCTTGATCTTGATCGCCGGTCCCGTCTACACGCCAGAATGGACGATGCGCCGCCGCGTCTCGGGAGCTGTCAGTACGGTCAAGGATCTCTATCCGGTGGTCTTCTATTCGGGCGCATCGATTACATTTGGTCGCGGCCAATTGGGATCGGAGACGGCATGGCCGGTACAATTCACTGACGAAGGCCGTCAGTCGCGGTTCTTGTGGTTGGACGATTCGGAACTGAAAAGCGAACAGGATTGGGCGGCATTCAACGGGGTTTACGGATACCAACCGATTCAAGGCGCGAAGGATGGCGCCACCGTATATGCCAGGTTCTCCAATCCTGAAACGTCGATCGACGGGGAACTGCCCATTTACATGGCCGGGCAGTACTATGGCGCCGGCTATGTGTTTTACATGGGCAGTGGCGAGATGTGGCGATTGCGGGAACTGGGCGACGAGTACCTCGAGCGCTTCTACACCTCGCTAATCCGTTACGTATCGCAAGGTCGGCTCTTGCGAGACTCCAGTCGCGGCGTGCTGTTGGTGAGCAAGGATCGTTGCCTGCTCGGAGAGACAATCGCGATTCGTGCGACGCTCAGTGACGAGCGTTTCAATCCTTTGGAATTGGATGAAGTGGAAGCGGAACTGATTCACCCGAATGACCGTCGCAATCCGTTGGTCCTGAAGCGACTACGGGATGCCCCCGCCGCCGGCATGTATGCCGGACAGTTCACGGCCACCGAGGAGGGAGAATACCGCATCCAGTTGGCGGTACCCTTGAGTAATGATTTGGAATTGCTTCGGCGACAGGTACGCGTGCGTTTGCCGGATCGCGAGATCGAACGGCCGCAGCGAAATGACGCCACCATGTCGTCACTGGCCAAAGAGACAGGTGGCCGATACTACGTGGGGATGCAGGCGGCGATCAGCAACGCCGCCCAACCATCCTTGGCCGCTGTCTCGACGCCGCAAGACCAGACCAGCTACCTGCCGGGGATCGTCGACCGGGTTTTCGAGCGATTGCTGATGACCTGGCTGTTGGCCGCCATCGTCGGTGCTTTGGCAGTGGAATGGCTTGTGCGACGACTGAACAAACTAGCATGACACCTGTTGACAATCCCATGAACACAAGCGACAAGGCCGACCAACCGCGATGGGAAGCCATCCCAGCCATGTTGCGCGCACGTGTTCGGCGTTACGTGCTCTGGGAAGGTCTCGGGCTGACCATCGCCTGGCTTGGAGTCTGGTTCTGGGGTGGCTTGGCGCTGGACTATCTGCCGGTTCTCGTGGGCGCAGGGGAGATGCCTGCTTGGGCTCGCTCCGTCGTCCTGACCTGCCTGGTCGCGGGCGGCGTGGTGATCGTCTATCGCTCAATTCTGCGGCGCGTATTTGCTCGAATTCCCGATACGAGCATGGCCCTGCTCATTGAACGCCACTATCCTGACTTCGCCGAATCACTCGTTACCAGTGTCGAACTTGGGCCGGGGCAACGGTCGAGCACGGAAGGCGTAGCGCCGCTTACCAGCCAGATGCTTGCCACGACGCAACAGCAGGCCGCCGCGCTGGTACCAAAAGTCGACTTAAACCGGGTTTTTAACAAGCGGCCGCTCGTGCAAAGCATCACTCTGGCAGCTTTGTTTGTGATCGCTACGCTGGCGTTTGCGGTCACTTTGCCGGCAAGTTTCAGCCTTTGGAGTCAGCGGCTGTTTGTATTGTCGTCACGGACATGGCCGCGTCGTGCGGCAATCGAAGTGTTAGGGTTTGCCGATAACCGCCAACTGAAGATCGCCGAAGGCTCCGACTACACATTGCGAGTTCGCGCCGATGCCCAACGGCCAACACCGCCGCCGAATTATTGCACGATCTACTACCGCACGGATGCCGGGGAACGGGGTCGTGTAAAGATGACCAAGAAGGGTGGGACAAGTGACGGCTTCCAATACTATACGTACGACGGAAAACCGTTTAAAGGAATTCTGTCACCCGTTCAATTCGACGTCGTCGGCTTCGACCATCGCGTCTCTGACTACCGACTGATTTCCGTCGCCAGCCCCACAGTGGTAGACGTCAAAATCGATGTGACACCACCTGGATATACTGGATTGCTACCGCGCACCGTGGCTTACAGTCCGGGCTTGCGAGTACCAGCGGGTTCGCAGCTTTCGGTGACCATGGCATCGAACAAGGATCTTGCTCAAGCCGGCGTCGCCGAAGTGTCCATTGCCGACGCACCACCGACCTTCATCACCAATTCGGTAGACGATGCGTCACCCCGATCCATTTGGTTGGAAGTTGTGCGGGTGACACAAGACCTGATTCTCGAAGTTACGCTGGTGGACCAAGATGGCATTCGGGGCATCCGCC
>JAGQPD010000563.1 GCA_020426865.1 Planctomycetales bacterium | reverse complement strand
ACCACGATCGACGGCGGAAATCCAATTGACCGGTCGTCGGGCAACGGCGACAAGTTGATCTTCAATCCCGGCGATCCGACTGTCACAGTCGATCCGGCGGATGGACCACGTGATGGGCAGATCGGAATCGCAGGTGGGACCTTCGGCGTTGTGGATTTCTCCGACATTGAAGACGTAGTGATCGAGTCCGGTCCGCGGATCGACATATCCAACACGGTGTCGTCGCTCAATGAGGGCGAGGATCTAATGCTCAGTGTCACGATCGCCAACATTCCACAGAACGCCGGCGTAACTGAAGTTACATGGAGCATCGGCGGGGCCGCAGTCAACAACGCGGGCAGCACGACGCTCGACCTGAGTTGGGCCGAGTTGGCGTTGTTCGGCGTCAACGACGGCGACGATACGTATCCGATCTTGGTGTCGGCCACGAACGGCTCGGACATCACCACGACGGAGCAAATTCTGCTGCAGATATTGGACGTTCCGCCGACGGTTGAGTTGACCGGCGATTCGACCGTGCGGGTGGGACATCCGCTGGCGATTGGGTTTACGGCGGACGATCCGGGCGACGACCAGATCGAATCGTGGGTCATCAATTGGGGCGACGGAACGATCTCGCGGCCAGGCAGCGGTGTCACGACGGCCAGCCATGTCTATGACGCTCCAGGTCAATTCACGATCAGCGTTAACGTGATCGATGACGAATCGACTCCGAATGTCGTATTGGATACGCCGGTAACGCTGACGGTGACCGCGTTCGTCGATCACACGAACGTGACCACGGGTGTGTACTCGATCAAGGAAGGCGAGTCGTTGCAACTGGACGGCAGCGTCATTGGTGATTTCCAGTCGGTGGCGTGGGACCTCAACGGCGATGGCGTCTTCGGCGATGCGACCGACCTGGACGCCGTGCTGGACTGGGACAACGACTTGAGGGCGCTGGGTATCGACGGCAGTTCGCACGCCGACATCAGCATCGCGTTGCGAGCGACGTACGCCAATGGTGATACGGCCACCAGAACGGGAACACTATCGATCGTAAACGTTGCGCCGACTGGCGTGCTTTCCACCGACGTGCCCGCTTCCGGAATCGACGAGGGTGTCGGATCCGGAGGTATCTACCAGGTCCTGTTCAGCTCAGTTAATGAACCGGCATCCGGCGACACGCTCACGTACAGTTTCGATTTTGGCGACGACGGTACCTTCGACGTGGTCGACTCGGCAAGTTCCGGTGCGCAGATTCCGGCGTCGTGGACCGGCGGCGGTTTGCTCGAGGACGGGTTGGTAACGGTGCGAGGCGTGGTCGAAGACCAGGACGGCGGTCGCAGCGAGTACACGACGACCTTCCAGGTGAACGACGTCGCGCCGACCGTCACGCTTGATGGGGCCACCGTGGCTACGGAAGGTTCGAGCTATACGCTGACGATTAACTTCGACGATCCCGGGACAAACGATGGAGATATCAAGTTCTTTATCAACTGGGGTGATGGGAGCGCGGAAGAAGAATTCGCGCCGGCCTCGCAAGTCAGCCCAGCGATGATTTCGCACGTATTTGTCGACAACAATCCGGCGGGCGTGACCACGATCAGCGTTCGCGCCGAAGATGACAAGGGCACTCACTCGGCGGTGACAAAGGACATCACCGTGGCGAATGTCGCCCCCACGATTTCCAACCCGACCGCGGTCAACGCGTCAGGAGCTGGCGGCGTCATCGAGGGAGACACGGTCTCGCTGACCGGCGACATCACCGATCCCGGCGTACTCGACAGCTTCACGCTCGACGTCGACTGGGGGGATGGATCGAGCGACCATGGACTTTCCCTTGTCGCCAGATCGACGGACTTTGATGTGGTTCATCGCTACATCGACGATGGAATCTATACCATCACGGCAACACTGACCGATGACGATGGCGACAGTCATGCCCAGGTCACGACGGTGGCTGTTGTGAACGGCGCGCCGCAGTTGACCTTTAGTGTTTCGCCCATCGCCGCTGAGGAAGGTCAAGCGATTGCCGTCGCCGGGACGATCTCGGACACGGGCGTGAATGACACGCACACGGTTGACGTCGACTGGGGCGATGGCACGGTGGAGCGCGTCACCTTAGTAGGGCGAACCTTCAGCAAAACCCGTATTTACTCGGATGACACCCCGAGTGCCACGGCATCCGACGACTATGCGATCACCGTGACCGTCGTCGACACGGCAGACGCGACCAGCACGGACAGCGACACGCAAAACGTCTCGGTACTCAACGTTGAACCGACGATCCTTACCGTCGAGACGGACGCACAGACGATTGCCACGTCAGCAGTTGTCGGCGAAACGGTCACTCTGACGGCCACGTTTGTCGATCCCGCGGGAGCGGCCGACAGCTTCACGGCGCAAATTACTTGGGGTGACGGCAACACTTCTTCGGCAGGCGGAACTTACGATGCGGTGACAGGCATTGGAAGCATTACGGCCACGCACGCGTACTCAGCCGAGGGCATTTTCGACATCAGCGTCGAAGTAGCCGATGACGACACGGGCACTTCCTCGTCCCGGTCGGCACTGGCTCTGGTCGGGCCGTTCACCAATACCACGCCGGTTGTGGACGACCAATCGTTCACCGTTGCGGAAAACTCGGCGATCGGAACGGTCATCGGAACGATCGACGCCAGCGACGACGGCGCGTTGACGTACGCGTTGACGAACCTGCCGCGACTGCTGACGCTGACTGGGACTTCCGCGGGCCCGGTCAACGGCCAGTGGAGCGAGGACGTCACGCTCTCCATCGCGATCAACGGCGGCACGACCTCGCCGACCACCACGGCCACGATCGACTTGCTGCTGAGCGACGCCGACCGTGCGAACAATACGAGCCTAAGCGATCTGGTCGACGACCTGAACACTCGGTTCGCCGCGGCCGGTTTGGCCGGTTTGCTGGTCGCGACAACCGGAACCGATGTGAACGGCAACACGATCGGCGACAAACTGTCGATCGGAGCGGTCGGCAATTCGGTCCAGCGACTGGAGATCGCCGGCGGCGCGGCGATTGGCTTCGAGGCGGTACAAAATGCCTCGATTCCCAATCTCGTCACACCGGCCGAATTCACGATCGATCCGAGCACCGGTGTTATCGCCGTCGCGGCCGACTTGCTCGACGCCGAGACCAGACAATCCTACACGCTGCTAGCGACCGTCACCGATTTCTGGGGCGCGAGCGACACCGCGATCATCACGATCAACATCGAAAACGTCAACGAATTTGCCCCTACGTTGACTTTGTCCAGTACGGTTTTCGCGATCGACGCGTTTTCGCCTGATGGGACGGTCATTGATACGGCAGAAGCCACAGACCATGATTTTGGTGACGTCGTTACATTCAGCCTTGATCCGGCATCCCCGTTCGCTATCGATCCGGTAACGGGCGTTCTTACTGTGGTCGATAGTTCCGCATTGGACGCGGACGCGATAGATTTATTCACACTCGATGTCATTGCCACCGATCAGGGCGGTTTGAAGGATGTGCGATCGGTAACCATCACACTCAATGACAGTACACTGGCAGATCCAGCTGTAGAGGGTGTTCTGATCGACGACGGAACGCTTCAGCGTTCGATGATCAGAAGTCTGATCGTAACGTTTAACGGCAACGTTTCCCTGTCCGGCGACGCATTTAGTGTTAGGTCGAATGCGGGAACTGTCTTTGCTCCAAATGTCGAATCTTCGCTAAATAACGGCATGCGGATCGCCACGCTGACTTTCGATTCGACGAGCGGCCCCGATGTGGTCGGTGGTTCCCTACCGGATGGCGACTACGCGCTGACGATCCACGCAAATGCCGTGACCATCGGAAGTACGGCCATGGCGGAGGACTATGTCGTACAGTTCCATCGATACTTTGGCGACGTCAATGGTGATCGTTCGGTCGACGCACCTGACTATTCCGCGTTCGTCGCCGCATATCGCACAACCGAACTCGATTTAGACTATGAATCTACGTTCGACTTCAATAGCGACGGGCGAATTGACGCGCCCGACTACTCGGCACTCGTCTCGCGCTATCGCACCACCCTTGGGACCACTGTCACGACCTCGATTGCTCCCACGTCGGCGGAGGGAAGTACGTTGGTGACCGACCAAGAGCTTACGTCCGCACATATCGACCGCGATCGCCGAGCTCGTCACCGCTCGTCGATCGATCGGCGACACGCCGTCGACAAGGTCTTTGGAGACGACACATTCGTGAAGCTAGTAAGAACGAGCGGCATTTACGATATTTGACGTTTTGCTGCGGAGACCATGGAGAACGACGCAGAGCGGTCATCTTAGGAACGAGTAAGTGATGCAGAAAACTCTACGAAACAAATTTCGCCACCCCCATCCCGTCCTTTCCTACCGGCGGCTTGTAGCAACCGGGATCGGTACCTTGGCTATGTCCTGTTTGATATCCGCTGACGTCAGGGCCGAGCTGGCGATCCGTTTCTCGTCAAGTGGTTCTGAGCAGGAAATCCAAGCACCTGTTGGTGGCAATGTAACCATTTCATTTATCTTGGAGCAAACAACGCCACCCAACCCGACGGCGCCTGAACATCCAGATCTTGTCACCGACCCGCTGAATGTGTACGCCATCGAAGCTACATTGTCCAATGATATCGCTGAATTCGATCTGGCAACAACCACCGCAGATTCATTTTTTCGCAACACGACCAACGGAACGATGTCGCCTGTTTACCAGCCGGATTCGCTGATTTCTAACAGCTTTGTCGTCACGCCAATGACATTGACTGTCTACGGAAGCACTGGCGGTCCACTGTCGTTGGGGGCGACGGGGACGACGATCCTGTTGGGAGAGGTGCACCTCTTGATTTCTCCTTCCGCTTCCGCGGGTGGTTCGACTACGCTCACCTTATCAGACCCGTCGTCCTTCGCTGATTGGGGTGCCGGACGATCAGGAATCGCCTTCGACGGCCTGCTATTCCCGAGTTCTGTGACGATCACGGCCAAGCAGCTTGCCGGCGACTACAACCGAAACGGCACCGTCGATGCAGCCGACTACACGATCTGGAAGGATAGCTTCGGCTCCAGCGACGACTTGGTGGCCGACGGAAACGAGAATGGGACAATTGACGCCGCCGATTACACTGTGTGGAAAGACAATTTTGGCAGCACGATGCAACGTGTCAGCGCTCGGTTTGTACCCGAGCCCAATGCCGGAACATTACTAATGATGTGCAGCCTCCTGTTCATGATGGTTCGCACCATACATCGAGATTGAGATTGTCTATGAACCGTCGCGCTTTGTTTAGTACTTTGGGTCGAACTTCCACAACGTTGGTGCTGTCGGGCCTGCTTACGCTTTCGCTGGGAAACGAGTTGCAGGCGACGTTGGTGCTCGGGTTTTCTCCCGCTGGGGCGACAACTGAGTATCGTGCCTTGCCAGGCGGCGATTTCGTCATTCCGTTCTACTTGGAGCAACCCGTGGCGCCGGACACCACGAGTCCCGAACACCCAGACATTAGGGTCGCTGAATTGAACGCATACGGTCTTCAGGGGAGCCTAACGGGTGGATCGGCAGTGTTCAACACAACGACAACAACGGAAATCTCATTCTTCGCCAACACAACCAATGGCAGCTCGACTCCGCTTTACCAACCCGATCCCATCATTCCCGGCAGTTTCGACTTTTCGACCACGACGTTTACTGTTTTTGGCAGCACAGGCAGCCCCAGCGTGTCGGGCGCGACCGGGCCATCTATCTTGCTCGGTCAGGTATGGATTCATTTGCCGTCATCGACACCTATTGGCGATACAACTATCTTGACGCTGGCAGATCCATCCCTGTTCTCGGATTGGGGAGCAGGTGACGGGGGAGAGTCGTTCGACTCGCTGTTGTTTCCCGCCAGCATCCGAATCACCGCCATACCGGAACCTCGCTGCCTGACCTTGATTGCAGTGGCCGCATCGGTTTTCATGGGATGGTCCTCTCTGTCGCGATGGACCAACAAGTTGCGTCGAGGACTCTCGGATCGAAGTGTGTCCCACGATCCTCTTTAGGCACCTCGATACAGCGTTCGTGGGAAAATGGTTCCTTATACGGCTGCTGCACCTCGTAGCGATACCGTCAATCCGTTGGAACAAGGCGTCTATCATTGCTACTCCCGTTGTGTCCGCCGCGCCATGTTGTGCGGCGTCGATCCCGT
>JAGQPD010000562.1 GCA_020426865.1 Planctomycetales bacterium | reverse complement strand
GAGCTCCTATTTCGACAGATTGACCCAAAGCACGCTTTCGATCGACCGGTCTACTGTATCGGCGGGCCAGGACATGCTCCCCATGTCCTGGTACAAATCAGGCTGCGACCGCTTGAGCATCTGCGAGTGAAACTGCGTTTGGCAGCGGGAAGTTACCTGTTGCGTTTGCGAGAAGAACAAATCCCGTTTTTCGTCAGTGGCCTTGGCTGTGTAAGTCGATGGGATGTCGAACTGCATGATCATTTGCATATTCGCGGGCCAACGTTGGCAACACATGAACAGGAGCTGGTCTTCGCCAACCACGAATCGGCTGAAGTCACGATCCGTATCGAGCGCCGTTCGGCATCGGAAGAGATCCTATCAGCTGCCCAAGTCAATGCCTACCCGGCGTTTCAATCGCTGTTCCCATACGAACTGCTCGCCCCACATCAGCTGATGAGCATTCAAGCAGCGACGGTCCTTGCCTGCCAACTCTTTGATCATCCCCCTAACGATTCGACAACCCGATTTAGGCTTCGGGCAATCGCCGATCAAGCAAGGGCGTGTGGCGCCTTGGCGATCGATAAGAATGGGAATCAAATCACTTTGGCCTTCGCCCAAGTCCCAATGGCCATTCAGACCGTTCTCGCATTGTCTTCAAGTCTCTCAGACAAAAAGACTGAATCCGCAATGGATATCGCATTTGTCTTGACTCAGGGCCCGACCTACTTTGCCCGCAACGACTTCGCACTCGAATGCTTCGGACCGGCCCCCACCGCGGCCCAATCGCATTTGGCTGACACTTCACCTGCACAACTGCTGATTGTCGGCGAAACGGCGGATGATCCATTCACGCAATTCGAATTGCGGCATACGCTACGCGCTAACGTGGGCCTGGAACGCAGCGATGGAATCCTCCGAATCGATCTGACTAATGCCGGAGAACAACAAATCGAAACCTAAAGACCGCAACAAATGGACCAACTCGCCCCTCTGCGACCTACTCCAGCGGCAGTCGTGGTTCGCCTGTCGTACGGAAGCGGCTACGCCAGCAATTCCTGCACGACACGGCCGTGTACGTCGGTCAGTCGGTAGTCGCGGCCTGCGTGGCGATAGGTCAGTTTCGTGTGATCGATGCCCAACAGGTGCAGGATCGTGGCGTGAAAGTCGTGAACGTGGACCCCGTCGGTTGCGACTGTCGCACCGAGTTCATCCGTGGTACCGTGAGCAATGCCTCCTTTCACACCACCGCCAGCCAGCCAAGACGAAAAACATGCACTGTGGTGCCCCCGCCCCTTGTCGCCGTCAACTCCCGGCGTGCGGCCGAACTCTGTCGTCCACACGACGAGTGTGTCGTCCAGCATCCCGCGCTGCTTGAGGTCTCGAAGTAACGCGGCGACGGGCTGGTCCACGTTCTTCGCCAGCGGCACATGAGTCAGCATGTCGCCGTGCGCATCCCAGTTACCGGACGAACCCTGATCGATGAGTTCCACAAAACGCACGCCGCGTTCGATCAGCCGCC
>JAGQPD010000561.1 GCA_020426865.1 Planctomycetales bacterium | reverse complement strand
CCACAGTGACAAAAAGCAAGAACATCGACCAAGTTACAATACCCATAGGTTATCCTGCCGTTTCAGGGCTCAGGTTGTCGTTATGCAATTCTACGAGGGATGAGAGCCGGCGAGTTCCCACGCAAAATCTCCCGGCTCGAAGTCGAGTGGCACCGTGGTGTTTTGCGGCTCGATACGGCCCGTGTACCAGTTCAACTTTTGCCACAGCGACAGCGTTCGCACCCAACGGTCGACGGCATTTTTCATCTGAATATGTCGCGGATCATCGGGGCAATTGATATCCGCAAGAACACTCAAGCACCCGCTGGGAAGACCTTTCAACAGAAGTGCAGTCGCCAAATTGGTCTTGTAAGGCAAGGGTGCGTCACGGCGGGTCCACGTGCCACCGGTCTGCATGGCCAGCGGTCGGAGTACCGACAATGCCTCGTCGGCCCGGTTGCAGCGCATCAGGCAGACCGCCAAGGCGTTTTGAGAAATCGGGCTGCGATTCAATCCCGCCAGCGAATTGGCGGCGGCGGCGTATCGCTTGTCGCGCACTAAACGGCAAATATGATTCCAAGTCTGGACGTGTACGTCGTGGGGCCGGGCTGCGAACGACACGTCACTGACATCGCCATTTGCCGCTGTGCCCCCTCTTTCCGGTTCGGAAGCAGAGACTTGTGATCGTTCTCTATCAGGCACTTCCTTTGCCGGGGCGGCCTTTTCTGGTGGCATTTTCGCCGTGTCGGAAGAACGCGTGGATGATCGTTTGTAAGACATATGGAATCGCTCCGTGACGACATACTGCTAACGCAATGTCGTCTTCAAGGACCATGGAAAATGAGAATCAAGAAACGAAACTCAGAATGGTTGGGGATACGTCAGGAACTCCGTGTCGCCAACCTGGCTACGGTTGCAGCCTGACGCATAGGTTCACCAACGTCTTTCCCGCTAATTCGTAGATGTCGCAACAGGCGACGAAGACCCTGCGATCGATTAACGGTGCCGCTGTGAGACGCAGTCGGCTTGCGTCGAGCCACTTGGCGGCAATACTGCGGTTGCACCGAATGCCGATGGAACCTGTCGGCCGAACGTCAAGCAGCGTCGCTTCAACGGGAAGCGTCGCTTGTCGCCAATGTAGGGCGTCTGCTGCTTGCGACGAAGATGGGGCGGCAAAAGAACGGACATCGTCCACCATGACATCCGAGTTTCGCTCCCCGGACATCATGAGTTGCCACGAAAAGAATACCACCCAGCTGATGGCTAGTAGATACCGCGTGTGGACACCCCAAACGATTTGCTGCGTCAAACGAAATCCAGCGTCACGAGCATTCAATTTCGAGGCAACCTCGAGTGTTCGCATCAGAGATCGCAAGATATGGCCGGACATTTCTACCAACGACCGTCGACGCATCATGGATGCTATCACTTGCGGTACGAGCAAATCGACGACAGCACCGTTAACGCCAATTCTATACCGCCGCCGGGGACAAGTACAATGGCAACTTGCCCGCATTACTCACGGCCTCTCACGGTGTAAAAAATCCAGTTTAGATCCCCCGGTCATATCCCAACAATCGGCTCGTCCCCCTCGGCTCGTGTCACAGGGGACAGGCACGTTGATCGGGGGCAGGACGATGAAGGGACGACGGTTGGTCGTGGCGATTGGGATTGGCCGAGACTTCGCCAGCGGAATGATCAATCGCAGCACGGTTATTCCGGCGGCAAAGGTCGATTGAGCATCGGTTCGAGTTCGTCGACGAAATCCCGTACGTCTTTGAATTCGCGGTAGACGCTGGCGAATCGGACGAAGGCGACCTGGTCCAATTGTTTGAGGTGGGCCATCACGATATCGCCGAGTCGTTGGGAGATGATTTCTCGATCGCCGTCTTCGACGACTTCCGCCTGGATGTTGGCGACAACGGTTTCGATTTGTTCGTCACTGATGGGGCGTTTCCAGCAGGCTTTGAGCAGCCCGACGCGCAGTTTTTCGGCGTTGAACGGTTCGCGAACGCCGTTTTTCTTGACGACCTTCACGTCGATTTCTTCAAAGCGTTCGTAGGTCGTATACCGTCGATTGCATTGCAGGCACTCGCGACGGCGGCGAATGGCCACGCCGTCCTGGCTGGTACGGGAATCGATCACTCGGTCATGGTCAGCGTGACAAAATGGGCATCGCATAGGATTGCCGAGCGATTTGTGGTAGCGCCCGGGACATGAGGAAGGTGAGGTGTAATAGCCTATTACAGCATCAAGCGGGCGGTTGATGCAAGACGTTGGGGGGCGGAAAGGCGATAATTTTGGTGGTAGGCGGGGCGAATCACGATGTTGCAAGCGCGCAAAAAAAGACAACGAAACGGGAAGGACGGTAGGGCCGGGCCCCATATCCGTCCGCGCGGTCGACTCCTTCGACCGCCCCAAATCGTTGTCTTGTTCTGGTGCCGCCGACCCAATCGTCGGCGGCCTATTCCATGTCGAACTCGACAGTTCGGTACCGATCACGAACTTATTAGACAAGTTCCTTCTTGGCACCGATCAGCGTACGAAGACGTTCGGCCAAGAGAGCCGCATCGAAGGGCTTCTTGAACGTCTCGTTAATGCTGGAACGATCGAAGCTCATCGGGCT
>JAGQPD010000560.1 GCA_020426865.1 Planctomycetales bacterium | reverse complement strand
AGAAACGGTCCTACTCCCACCACGGCCGGGATCTCCAACCCTTCGGCCACAATCGCCGTATGCCCTCCGGCCCCACCCGACTGCGTGACAAACCCCAGGACGAAGCCGCGGTCAAGTCGCGCCGTTTCGCCGGGTGTCAGATCGTTGGCCAGGACGATCACCGGCGAAGTCAACCGGCTGAGTTCCTCACGGCGATTACCGAGTAGATGCCCGAGCAGCAACTTTTCGATGTCGAAAATATCGTTGGCACGTTCCGCAAAATACGCATTTCCTAGCCGCTGGAAGACCTTGGCAAATTTCCGCAACGTGACGCTCACCGCGTATTCGGCCGTCGCTCGCTGCCGTCGCACTTGATCTTCGACCGCCGACACCAATTGCGTGTCGCCAACCATCTGGACGTGAGCGGCAAAGATGGCGCCGTATCGTGGGCCCAGTTCGGCCGTTACTTCGTCACGACGCTCGGCCAATTCGCATTCGGCCTGCTTGATGGCCTGATGAAACCGAGCTACCTCGTCGTCCGGATTGGCGCCTGACTCCAGCCGGCGCGAAATGCGAAAACGCTCGTTGTCCACCACCAATGCATGACCAACGGCGATCCCCGGCGAGACCGGAATTCCATGAAATATTTGCATCACCACCGCCGAGCGCGGCACGGCGCGACGCATGCTCAACCGTCGTGCGTCCCGGCCTGCACTTCGTCAAATCCTTGTTCTACCAACCCCGCCAGTGCACTTAGGGCATCCTCGGCGTCTCGTCCACGCGCTTCGATCGTCAGATCGGTACCTTGCTCCGCAACCAGCGTCAAGACGCCCAGAATCGATTTCCCGTCAACGCGATTACCATCCTTGATCACGTCCACCTGCGATTCGAACTGGCTGGCCAACTTCACAAACATGTCGGCCGGGCGCGCATGCATCCCCTGCGGATTGCAGACCTGGACCGTTTTCCTGACAACATTATCGCTCATCGACTTCGGACCATCCAAGATGCGTGCGCTGGTAAACGAATTACGATACGAACTGATTGTTGTCCGCTTCTTCGAGTAACTGTTGGATGTCCGCCGCCGACTTGGATTGCTTCAAAAATCGACAAAACGTGTCGTCACGCAACTGCCGCGAAATGTTCTCTAACGCTCGCAAATGGTCTCCTGGCCGATCGGGCGGGCTAACGATCAAGAAGAACAACTGGACCTTCTCACCGTCCAAGCTATCGAAGTCCACGCCTTCCGAACTGACCGCCACCGTCCCCACCAACTTGTCGACGCTCGGATGCTTCGTATGCGGCACCGCCACACCACGTCCAATGCCCGTACTCCCCAACTCTTCACGCTTCATGATCGCGCTGACAATGCCATCGCAATCCTCTTCGTTTATCTTTTTGGCTCGCACCAACGACGTCACCATCTCGCCAATCACTGACGGCTTGTCGTCAGCATCCAGGTGAGCCGCAATCGCTTCCACGCATATAAAATCCGAAAACTTCATCTGCCTATCCTTTTTCTAAACTTGCTTTGCGGTGGCTGTCGACCCACAATACAAACACAGAAAAAAGTCATCTCAGCGTCACAGACGGCCCTACAGCCAACAATGCCTCAAGTCTGTCACGTTCCACCGCACTAGCCTTCCGCCTGCTCGGACTCAGCCGACGCACCGGCCGAACGCCCCAGGCCAGGTGCACGACGATCGGTGATCTTCTCCTTGTGACGCCGTAACTGCTGCTCGAGCTTGTGCAGCGCTCCATCGACCGCCGCCATTAACCCCGCCGCCTGCTCTCGAGCCACAAAGTCGGGCGATCGCTCCACCGATACCCGCACTTCCACGGACGGCGAATCGGAATTTTCCAAATCGACCGTCGCCACAATCGCCGTAATCCGCTCGTGATATCGGCTCAGTTTCGTCAGCTTCGCGGAAATTTTTTCTTGAGACTCTGCACCTAGGTGACCATGCCGCGTGGATATGTCGATCTGCACTCCGTCGTCCTCTTACAAATGATAATCTTGCGAGTATGCCGCTGGTGCCCGGTGGGGCTAAAAGATGGGAAAATGGCTCAACAACTGGTCGGCGGCCGAGTTTACCACCCTGTCAACGGACAGAGCCAAGAGTCGCCCCCATTCGTAAATTGTAGTACGAACGGCACCTCAGGACAAACGCAAATGCCGACCAACTGCGAACATTGTGGCCCAAATCGCCCCCAATAGCCAGCCCCATAAATCACGCATAGCAAGGGCAATCCGACCCGTCCGCCCGGCCCGTACCGGATCAATTGGCACGACGTGGCCTAAAGCCACCCCAAACTAATAACGAGAATGCTCGCCGTAACGGATTTGCCCATCCTCCAACATTTCCGACCATTGTCGGACAGGTCGACGACGGTTTGCCTCCGATACCTCCGGCCGGTATTGCAGTTGCTTCCCCGTAATCCGACGAAGATTCTCGAACGCCAGGACGCGAAGATCCAACTCCTTGTTCCCCAACGCATCAACCAGCTCGCGATCGCCACCCTTGATCAATTGCTCCGGTGAATACCCCCGAACCATCTGCAAGATCGGCTTACTGAGCGGACCGCGGGTACGCCCAGCCGACTCCTCGACCCTCGCGGCCGACTGCGGGCTGCGCGCCATTCCTTCCCGCAACGCCTCGAAATGACTGGACCACGCCGCCTTCTGGTACGGATCACGCAACATCGAAAACAACGGGTCGAACTCATCCAATGCCGCTAGACAGCGGGAAGCCAAACTGCGAACCTCCACCTGCCGATGTTCCGTCAACTCCATCAAGCTTAACGTCAACGGCCGCGTGTCACTCAACTGCTTTTCAATCGCTTCATAAGCCAATCGATCCACGTCGCTTACTCGACGACCCGCAATCCAGGCAGGAAAAGTCTTGGCGTCCGTCAATTCACCCGGCAGATTCTCCACCATCGTCAACACTTGACCCGATTCAATGACTCTGGGTTCTTCGGCATTCTCCTGCCATACGACCCGACCACTGACGGCCCACAGTCGCACGATCGTCCGCGCATCGCCTAATTCCGGATCGCCGCCGGGTGGCAGGTAACGCTCGACCTCCACCGCCAACTCTGCCTGCGCATCTCCAAGTGTCACTACCCCGGTTCGGTCACGCAATCGCAATCCCAATCGTGTCACGTCATTGCCGACCGTCACCATCAGCATTCGTCCTTGCGGGATCATCACCTGCAACGTGTTCCGCTCCAACCGTTGCCCCAACAACATTTCCGTACCCCCCTCTAGCGTCAGCTGCGCACCTGACTCCAGAAGCAGCTGCGGACGGAACGCAGGCGGCACAACGAAATGTCCGCCGATCGACAATGACGCCCGGACCGGCAGTCGCATCCACGTGTGTGTCAACTCGTCCTGCACCGCCACGACTTCCTGTTCCGAAATAAATCGCCCCACGTCCGCTCGGAGGTCGTCCACCCGGTCCGGCTGCGGCACCGGCGCCACGTCCAGACGTTTGTTGTCACCGATGTTGTCACCGAATGCGACATCGTCGCGCAGATCACCGCCACGACGGTTGGGCATCGCGACATTTTCATTTAACGCCAACTGATCCGGCGATGGTATCGCAGGTTCCCCCGCCACACCAACTCCTACGTCGTCACTGCGATCTTGTCCCCGCTCGGCATCCTCCGCACCACCCGCCACTGTTGCACCGATCGGACCGTCAATACTGCCATCGCTCCCCGTTTCCGCTTGGGAAATCGACTCGAGTGGCGGCCCCAATTCGGGCTCTCCGATGTCCGCAAGCGGCGGCACATCTGTCGCATCACCACGATCGTCGGATGCCATCGGCACATCGCCGCCTCCATCAACAGCGCCCACCACCTGCCCGGTCACCCCTTGTCCATCGACGCCCGCCGAAAGCTCCTCGCCCTCCGACGCCCCCACGATCGATTCAACAGCCGGATCGTGGATTTGCTCATCCACCACCATGCCCGCCCGATCGTCTGCCTCCCCGTCAACGCCAACCTCGCCGCCAACCTCGCCGCTGGACTCGCCGCTGGACCATCGCGAACCACGATCGGCATTCGACCCTTGGGCTGCCAACGTCGCACCTTCGGCGCCAGCCTCCACGTCAACGCCATCCGAAAATGGACCCGGACTCGTTGTCGCTCCGGCATTCAGTGCTTCTCGTCCGACCGGAACGTCAATTTCTTCATTGGCTATCGATCCATCCGCCATCGCAGAGGAATCCAGTTCTGAACCTACCAATGGTTCCACCGCCAACGTCTCACTACCGCTGGAAGACGCATGCCGATCACTTTCATTCTGCGTGCCAGGATCAGACACAACACTGCTCTCCGCACCCCGCCCACTAGACGCGTCGGTCGTCGAACGATTTGGTTTCCAGGGTCCAAAGGCCAACAAACTACCGACCGCCATGATTCCCATCACAACGGCCGCCATCAACCACGTGCGATTGACGCCGCGTGATTCGTCTTTCAAATAATCAGGAACTTCGCGGCGTTTGCGACGCTTCTGCGATACATCAATTTGCGGCGCCCCAGCGACATCCACCGCGTTCGCTGCTTCATCAACAAGCTTCGCCGAATCCTGTGCCACCGGTACATCCAACCGATGCTCCGTCCGCTCGAAGGTTTCCTGCGATGCCCGATCTGGCACGTCGAGCGGTATCGCCGCGTCTGCCGCCCGGCCGTTCGCCAGTCCAGTGCGTCCCACCTGATAAATTCTCGGACGCAACGACGGCTCGAACGCGGCCGGTTCCCCCAAGACTAACGTCAGAATCTGATGACACGCCGCAACTTCTGCCAAATGCGAATCGTCCTCCAAACAAATCCGTTCGAATTCGGGAACCTGGTCCGCCGACAATGTATTGTCGAGATATTCTGACACCGTATTTGCATCACGAGCCAATCCCTCACCGTGCAATGCCGGACTGCTGATCCGCAACCGCCCGATCGATCCCCGTATCTTATGGACCAATCCGCTAGCGAATTCACTCTCCTGAATCTTCCCCGCCAATTCGTGGGCGTCCGTCGGTTCCAAAATGTCGTCGAGATATGCTAGCAACGTTCGCAGCGTCAGTCGCATGATCGTGTGCCTTCAATCGAATGGAAATGCTGTGATAGGAAAAAACCCACCTGCCGCGTTGTGGCGACAGTCGTTACGTCCACTTCTTTCTCGCATAGAGTGGACAGTCACCCATTAATAGTGACAACGGAACCAAGTGTCCGTACGAGTTTCCTCAAGAAATTTCAGAAATTATTTTCGCACGTCGGTCGGTCCGCGATTCTGCCCGCCGACGGGGGACGGGTACGCGATCAGAGCTGTCGTCGCCAGAAACAAGATCAGCGAGCCAACAACAGACGGGTGCAATCGCGTGGCGACCGGAAGGGCCGGTCGCTGGCGTGGGTAGCGAGCCCAATGGTTGCTGTCTTCCCACCCCGATATCGTGCGACGCCAACCTTGCGGGATGACCGGGGAAGACGGTGGGGTTGGTCCATCATGTTCGACGCATGGAACGCAAATCGTCTCATTTGTCGGCATCACCGACATATCTTGATAGGGCTCGGGCCACCAGCATACCGCCAGTGCGACGAGGACTAACGTGCTCAAGACCGCCGAAACAATTCGCACCAATCTGCTCTCAAAGCAAGCAATTCACGTACCTTGATCGCCCCAGGACCGTGACGAACAACACCGGGCGTCCGCTAGTCATTCGCAAACGCGACGCCAAACGGTGAATCACGCTTTTGCAATATGGCGATTTGAAGTGCCTAACTCGTTGGTGCAGGGACAGTTGCGAGAATCCGCGAGTGCTGGAGTTGCCGATTCGGGACGCCGAGAATGTTTCGAAAATGCGACGATCACCGCAGCGGCAAGATGCCTCAATGCCACCACTGTCTGTTACGATTGATACAAGTGTCGCGAAGCGCTGGCTTTGCGGAATCGATTTGCCAGTGACCAAGGGAGCATTGGGGCGAAAGTTCCCGGCACGAAATTCTGCCGAACACTTGGGCAGAAACGCCGTTGCGGTTAGAATTGAGAAGAGGCGAGATGCCAGGCAACGTAGCCAGGCACAGTTGATGGGTAAGATTGGTGCCGACCGACCATCGAAATTCGACGACGTTTACAGACCACAGGGATTCAGCGACATTTTTTTGGCGTTTCATGTAAGCTCGGGGTAGTCATCGTGGGCATCAAACCGCACATCCGACAAAAGCAACTTCTTCGAGAGGCCGAGGGATACCTGGATCTGGTGATGGTCTTGGCGGATCAGTGGCAATTGGATCCAGTAGCTCGAGACCGCGTGGCCCAGCGAACGCTCGATACGCTTGATCAACTCGATCCACAAGTCGGACGCGGGGCTGTCCCTCATTTGCGTGGGCAGGCGCTACGGGTGATGGAGCGGTATGCAGACGCAATCGGGCCATTGCGGGAAGCGTCTAGCGCGGACCCAGAGAACATGCACATCTATCTGGCGCTTGGATGGTGCTACAAACGGATCGGCCGATTGGATATGGCCATCGAGTCGCTCGAAGATGCGCTGGCCAACGATCCGGATGAAGGAATTCTCCACTACAACCTGGCATGTTATTGGAGCTTGGTCGGTAAGACGTCCACGGCCGTCCGATACCGCGGC
>JAGQPD010000559.1 GCA_020426865.1 Planctomycetales bacterium | reverse complement strand
TCGAACGGCAAGCAAGCAACTCAAGATGCAAATAGTCGACGCTTGTTTCCAAAACGAAACGCGTGTCGTTTCGGCAACCGATCCATTCGTGAACTAACGGCGGATAACTTGCGTCCATTCATCTGGCACTGTTCGATATCCGACACCGTTCAACGGATGCCGTTGGCCGTTGCCAATACCGTCCAGTCAAACTAGTCTGGATCGAGTGGTTTTCGAGGCTTGCGGACGGGCCAAACCGGCCGAATTCTCACGACCATTCCCGCCTTTCATCCCCGCTTGTTTCTTCTCATCCCTTTACCGCCGCCGCCCGTCGGTCCGCGCTCGTGGGACGTTTCATGGCCAATTTTGAACGAATCGTGATTTCGGAAGTCGGCGAGGTGACGATCGTCCGTTTTGTCGACCGCAAGATCATCGACGCCGACAAGATCCAGCAGCTTGGCAACGAGTTGCTGCATTTGGTGGAAGTCGATGGCCGCCGCAGTTTGCTGCTGAACTTCGTGGGCGTTGAATTCCTGTCCAGCGCCGCGCTGAACATGCTCGTCGTACTGGATCGCAAAGTTCGCTCGGCGGGCGGTCGCTGGAAGATCTGTAATCTCCGCCCCGAGATTCACGAAGTCTTCGTCATCACGCGACTAGTCCGAATGTTCGACATCCGCGAGAGCGAAGCCGAGGCGTTGAAGGCGTTTTGAACCAGTTGGTTGTCGCACCGTAAATCGAGCCCGCTCGATCAAAACAACGGCAGCGCTTCGCCTTCGGCCAACAAGTTATACGGGCGGTTTTCGCGGTCGTAGGCTTCCAAGTTGTTGACGCCCATCGAACGATAGACGGTCTTGGCGATGTCGGCGGGAGTGACGGGCAGATCGGCCGGGTATTCGCCTAAGCGGTCCGTCGAGCCGTAAGTCTGACCGCCGCGAATTCCGCCGCCTGCCATCACCACGCTCAGACTGTGCGTCCAATGATCTCGCCCCGCGCCGCTGACGCCGCCGGATCGCGGGTCGCCAATCTTGGGTTTGCGTCCCATCTCGCTGGAGACCAGCACCAATGTTGTCGACAGCAACCCGCGTTGAGCCAAATCTTCAATCAGCGCCGAAAAGCAGCGGTCGAATTCGGGAAGCAGGTTTTCTCTGAGGCAAACAAAGTTGTTTCCGTGAGTGTCCCACCCTCCGGCACTGGCGCATTTCTTGGCGAGCTTCGCTTCGTCCTCTTTCCAGAATATTGTGACAAAAGGTACACCCGACTCAACCAGCCGCCGAGCCAGAAGCAGACTCATCCCATTCACCGTTTCACCGTATCGCTGGCGCACGCCTTGTGATTCGCTATCCAATCGAAAGGCATCGGTCGTGGCGGACGACGTGAGCAGCGAGAATGCGCGATCGCGATGGCGGTGCCAGAGATGGGCACTGGAGTTAGTTTCGAGCTGACGGCGGGCGCCATCAATCGAATGCAGAAGCGCAGCCCGCGCAGTCAGCCGCTCGGCGGTCACGTCCCCTTCCAGTGCCAACGATGGAGCCTGAAATGACAGAGGCTGGTCGAGGTTTCCGTCCACGTACAGCGGATCATATTCCACGCCGATGCGGGCGGCAAACTGGCCCGGACGAGTATATGGCAATTTGCTGGGCTTGTGAGGTAGCGTGATAGCGCTAGGAAGGGCTTTCGACGCGGGGAGTTTCGACGCCACAACTGATCCCATGAATGGCCAATCGTCCGGATACGGCGTCCGGTCATTACCGAGAGTCCGGAACGTGACGTCGGGAACGTGGCCGGTCAAATTGTAATAGTACCCAGCATGGTGATCGTTTGTGTTTACGGTGCTTCCGACCGATCGAATCAATGCCAGATGATGTGCCTGTTGCGCAACCAGCGGCAGATGCTCACAAATCTGCAGCCCATCGGCTGAAGTGGCGATGGGTTGGAACGGGCCGCGGTATTCCAGCGGTGCGGCTGGTTTGAGATCCCACATGTCGATATGTGAAGCGCCGCCGCACAAAAAGAGCAGGATAGTCGATTTTGCCGTTCCGTCGTTGCCACCGGATGCTGTGCCGATCGCACTGGCCGTCGCTCGTCCGAACGTCGTACCTGCTAACGCAGTCGTAGACGCTACGAGAAATGTTCGCCGGTGCATGTCGTTACCTCGCTTCCAGAGTCCCTATCCTAATCTCTTGTTCCTACCAATCGTACTCATCTCATCTTGCGGCTGTCCTTGGGGCCCCCGTGGAAACATGTTATACAATGGCGTTGCCTGACAATGAAGACAGTAAACGACAAAAAGGAAAATCGCATGGCATTGCCACTTGACGGTCAATCTATCCTGGTGTTCGTGGGTGATGTCTATGAAGATTTAGAGCTTTGGTACCCCAAGTTGCGTCTGCAGGAAGCTGGTGCGGATGTGATCGTTGCGGGTCCCGATGCGCATGTTGCCTATATGGGCAAGAACGGATATCCGTGCGTTTCGGACGCCGCCATTGATGAGGTGAGTGCCGACGAGTTTCACGGAGTGGTGGTGCCCGGCGGCTTCATGCCCGATAAGCTACGTCGTGACCCGCGAGTGTTGAAGGTCGTACGGGACTTCCATGATTCCGGCAAACTTGTGGCTGCCATTTGTCACGGCGGTTGGATTCCCATATCGGCAGGCATCTACCGCGGCGTCCGAGTGACCGGATCACTTGGCATCAAAGACGATCTCATCAACGCCGGCGCGCTCTGGGAAGATCAAGCCGTAGTCGTCGATCAGCATTTTGTTAGCAGTCGACGTCCCGATGATCTGCCTCAATTCATGCGAGGCGTCCTGCAGGTGCTTGCTGAATCCGGAAAATCGTAGAAACGACTCGTCAAGAATAGTTGGCCTCTTGAACACTACTGACTATCGAAACCTGGCAAGAGAATAGGGACGAACATCGATCGAACTGGGTTGGCCATAGATCATTTCGGCGACCAGTGCCCCGGTGCCGGTGGCCATGCTCAAACCCAGCATGCTATGTCCCGTCGCCACATAGACGTTCTCCATTCGGGGGGCACGGTCGATGATCGGCACGCTGTCCCATGTCATCGGACGCCAACCGAACCATTCCTCTTCGATGGGATCGCAATAAGGTTGGTGTAGATAAAGTTCCGCACTCGATTTCAACAGGCGCAGACGGCGAGGATCTATCGAATCGTCATAGCCGGCGAATTCCATCGTGGAGCCAATGCGATATCCGCTGAGCATGGGCGTGATGGCGACGCGATGTTCCTCGAAGATCATGGGGATCTTGGGTGCTCGTTCCGGAGTCGGCATTGTCAGGGAATAGCCTTTGCCCGGTTCGATGGGAACGCGGCAACCAAGTTGTTCATTCAGAAGTGGTGTCCAGGCACCGGTGGCAACCACGAATCGGTCGGCTTGCAATTCTCCAGAGTTGGTTCGAATCGCTACTCCTCTTCGCTGGTGGCAGACAAAGTTCCGGAGCTCGGTTCCTTCGATAATCTGTACACCGCGACATGCAAGCTGATCTCTCATGTGGGACATAAGAGCGTCGGGTCGCAGGTGGCAGTCCTCTTCGTAGTGCCACGCGCCCCCCAAGCCCGATTTCAATGCTGGTTCCAGTTGAACCAGTTGATTGCCATCGTACGGCTTGGCCCCCACACCAAATTCGTTGCGTAACATCTGTTCGGTTCCAGCGTAGTGTTCAAACTCCTTGGCAGAATGGAAAACAAACAATAGGCCACGTTCCTGCCATTCGCAGTTGATGTGTTGCGTGTCGATCAGGTCGTGATACAGTCGCATGGACAGTTGCAGCAGAGGGTGGATTGCTCGCGCTGCTTCCATCATCGATCGGTGGTTGCAGCGCCGAGTGAAGTGCCACATCCACGTCCAGAATTCGCGAGACATGCGGGGGCGAATCGCCAGCGGCGAGTTGCGACGCAGGATTGTGCGCAACGTTGAAGTGACGGCACCGGGCGTGGCCAATGGCAGAATGTGGCTCGGGCAGACGTAGCCGCAATTCCCGTGCGAGCAGCCGGAACCGAACCGCTGCTTGTCAATGATTGTTACTTTCTCGCCACGCTCGATCAAGTACCACGCCGTCATCGCGCCGATCACGCCACCGCCGATAATGACTGTCCTTCCAGGTTCCGATGAACGGCTTGGGCTGTTCATGTGCGAATTCCTTCGCGAAATGGATCGCGCGGATCGAACACCAATCGGCTCTCTGCCACAATGAATGCACGACCAACAATGGTAGGAATCACGAGGTTGTGGTTCCAACGGGCAACGCCTTCGAAGATACTGCCGATGATACTTTCCTGTCGCCATACCTGTCCAGCTTGGATCGCGCCATCGGCCATCAGGCACGCCAGTTTGGCGCTGGTCCCAGTTCCGCAGGGAGACCGGTCGTAGGCTCCGCCAGGACAGAGGACGAAATTGCGGCTGTCGGCGTCCGGTGAAACGGGCGGACCAGACAATTCGATGTGATCGATAAGTCCGCCATACTTTCCGGTGATCTTGCTGGCTTCCAGGGCGGCGCGGATTCGCAACGTGATATCGGTCAACCGTTGCACGTTGTCGGCAGTCAGTCGTTCAGGCGAGTCTTTGACGAGGAAGAACCAATTGCCACCCCAAGCGATGTCGCCGCGGACGGTACCGTAGTCGGGGACCTCGACGGTGACATCGCGACGGTAGCGGTAGCTGGGTACGTTTTCGATCGAGGCGCGGCCATTGCCGTGCCATGTGCATGTTACCGTGCCAACGGGGGTTTCCAGTCGGAATGTGCCGGGTTCAATGCGGCCCAGGTGAGCCAACGTAGCCACGACTCCGATTGTGCCATGTCCGCACATTCCAAGATAGCCAGTGTTGTTGAAAAAGATGACGCCAGCCGCACAGTTAGTTTCTACCGGGTCGACCAATAGCGCGCCGACCAATACGTCGGATCCTCGAGGTTCGAGGATCATCGCGGATCGATATGCGTCGAAGTTCTCGCGAAAGGTCTTCACGCGTTCCGACAGCGGTCCGTCTCCAAGCGGCGGTCCGCCGGACACGACGACTCGAGTTGGTTCGCCTTCGGTGTGGGAATCGACGACGTCAAGAAAGTCAGGGAGTGTCATAATTCGTCCAAGCTCTCTTACGAGGAAGCGGGATCGCCGTACGCTGTCGATTGTGAAAGTCAAAAAAATGGTAATCGCTGCAAACCACTCGCACACCCGGCTCCGCGTGACCGAGCGGATCAGGGATTCCTAACCGCACCTTTCGCATTGAACCTGATTCCATCATACTGGTCACAGAACGGCGGGATATGAGGCTATTGCGTCGTGGGCAAAATGTCAATCGATGGGCAGACCGGAATGTTCGTTGCGGCTTGAGACCAAAGGAAAATGAGATGGCAGTACAGAAGGTGCTACTAGGTGGCCAATGGGTGGCGGCCGATTCATCGGGGACGTTTACGGCAGAAAATCCGCGGACAGGGGAGGCGTTGGCGGATTCGTACCCGGTCAGCTCGTGGTCGGATTGCGATAAGGCGCTCCATGCGGCTCGGGAGGCATTTGACCACCTTCGCACGATGCCACGCGACCAGATTGCACAATTCCTGGAAAAGTACGCGGAACTGATCGAACAGCGAAAGGATTCGATTTGTGCCTTGGCGGCCGAAGAAACGGCGTTGCCTGTTTCGCCACGGTTGGCCGACGTGGAGCTGCCTCGGACAACAAATCAGCTGCGTCAGGCGGCAGCGGCCTGCCGCAATGGCTCGTGGGCTCTGCCGACGATCGATACGAAGGCGAACATTCGGTCGTGCCTGGCCGCGATCGGGCCGGTCGTAGTGTTTGGCCCGAACAATTTTCCGTTGGCATTCAATGGAGTCTCCGGGGGTGATTTTGCGGCGGCAGTTGCGGCGGGATGCCCGGTAATCGCCAAATCGAATTCCCTGCATCCGGGGACGACTCGCTTGCTGGCCGAAGCAGCTCACGATGCAGCGTGCGCGACGAATATGCCAGCCGGAACCATTCAGTTGCTGTATCGACTCGATCATGCCGACGGCGAACGCCTGGTCGCGGATCGTCGCATTGGCGCCACGGGATACACGGGCAGCCGCAGCGCCGGGCTGAAGCTGAAGGCGGCGGCCGACGCGGCCGGCAAGCCGATCTACTTGGAGCTGTCGTCGGTAAACCCGGTGGTGATCCTGCCGGGTGCACTCCGGGAACGCGGCGCGGCGCTGGCGGATGAATTTGCCTCCAGTTGCCTGATGGGAACCGGCCAGTTTTGCACGAATCCCGGATTGATTGTGCTGGTTGCCGGTCAGGCCACGGAGGACTTTGTCGCAGCGGTGGGCGAAAAGTTTGCCGCGGCACCTGTCGGTACATTGTTGTCGCGTGGCGGAGCTCGATCACTCGCCGAGGCAATTGAGGTACTCAAAACCGCTGGTGCCGCGGTTGTGGCAGGTGGCGAGGGAGGCGGCGGAACCGGCGCATCGTATCAGAATACATGGATGCGAATCAACGGGGATGAGTTCTTGCAACGACCGCATCTGCTGCAGACAGAAGCGTTTGGGAATGCGTCGCTGTGCGTCGTTGCTGGCGACATCGCTGAAGTCAAACGGATTCTTGACCAGCTGGAAGGGAATCTCACCGGCTGTATTTACTCTCATACGCAAGGCGAAGACGATGCGGATTATGCAGCAATCGAGCCGCATCTGCGGCAACACGTTGGGCGGCTGCTCAATGATAAGATGCCCACTGGCGTTGCTGTCTCCCCGGCCATGAACCATGGCGGGCCATTCCCCAGTACGGGGCACCCGGGGTTTACCGCAGTCGGCATTCCAGCTTCATTGCGACGATTTGCCATGCTCCAATGCTACGATAACGTCAGGCCCTCGCGATTGCCCGAGTTGCTGCTCGACGACAATCCGCTCGGTGCGACAAGATTCGTTGATGGTCAGGCCCGCAGTTGATGAAAGCGGTATGACGATTCGCAGGATAGTGGTTTTGGGATGATGGTTTTGTGCGATCGTTAGATGATTTTCAAGATCGAATTGACGGCTGCTGCAAATAAACCACCAAGGATCGGACCGAGGACCGGAATCGGCGCATAGCTCCAGTCACTCCCGCCTTTGTTGGGAATCGGCAAAATGGCATGAGCGATGCGAGGACCGAGGTCGCGGGCTGGGTTGATGGCATAGCCGGTTGTTCCCCCCAGGCACAACCCGATCGCGAAGACGATCAATCCGACACGAATGGCACCGACCGACCCGAGGCCAATGGGTGTGGTTGTACCCTCGGACATCGAAAGCGTTGGATCGCTGAACCGCAGGACGGAGAAGACCAGGACGAATGTGCCGATCGCTTCGCTAAACAAGTTGGATGCCCAACCACGAATGCTTGGTGCCGTGCAGAATGTGCCCAGCTTCGTAGCGGCGTCGTCCGTTACGGCGTAGTGCTGAGAATAAAAAGCGTACGCGACAGCAGCGCCGAATATTGCCCCGGCTAATTGCGCCATGATATAGCCCACGACCAATTCCCCAGCGAATTCGCCAGCCGCTGCCAGTCCAACGGTTACGGCGGGATTGAGATGAGCGCCGCTTATCTCGCCGAAACAAACGACTGCCGTAAAAACGGACAATCCCCATCCTGTGGTAATCACGATGAGTCCTGCGTCGTGTCCCTTAGTCTGTTTCAACAGTACATTGGCGACGACGCCGTTGCCCATCAACACCAACAGTGCCGTCCCCAGGAACTCGGCGACCATCTCTTTCATGTGATCCCTCCCAACGTGATTCCGCCCAAAAACCCTTGGCGGATGTTGTAGCATATTCACTGGAGGTTGGGAAAGGACGTTACTTCCGTCGCTGCGCGAGTACGTAGCATGCTGCAAGGACCATGCTAATCGCCACGGTCGGTTCCGGTACGTTGACCAACGAGCGCGGGTTGGGCAGATTTGTGCGGACGTCTTCGAGAAACGGCAATGCGCCGGACATGCTTGTCCGCTGCAATTTGCCGGTTCCCATGTCCGTCCAGTAAACGTCTTTTGACAGGATGTCCAAGGCAACTCCAACGGGATAGTCCAAGCCACCGACGACCGTGCGTCGGCCGGAGCCATCCAACGCAGCAGCTTGAATGAGCCCTAATCCCGCGTCGGGAGCACCGCGGGTATCGGCCCAAAACACCTCGCCGCCGACCGGATCAATTGCGATGCCCTGCGGTTGGCTCAATCCACTGACAATTGTCTGCACATTCGAGCCGTCCAAGTCAGCGCGCGCGACCGCACCGGGAAACAGGCTGTCGATCAGCGGATTGACGTAGGTAAAGTAGATTTGTTGATGGACCTCATCGATAGCGATGCCGCCGATCTGTGAGATGGTGATGTCACTAAGAATCCTTTTACCGCTCGCGCCCTCGCCCGCCCAAACGTAGATCGAATCTGGCTGCCACAACGTGGCTGTGGTGTCCGTCCAATAGATCGACTTATTGGGGCTATCGTATGCCACGGCCCCGGGCGCGTTCAGATTGCTGACCAGCGTCGTGCGACTGCCGCCAGATAATCTGTCGCCAAAGATGAACCCAGCGGGTCCGGGCGCCCCCAGCGGCAACACGTCGGACCAGTACATCGTAC
>JAGQPD010000558.1 GCA_020426865.1 Planctomycetales bacterium | reverse complement strand
GGCAGGAAGATGGAGGCAGGAAGATTATGCTCGCGTCGGCTGGGCCGAGACATAGCGCTGGCCGACGCGTGGCGGATACCTCGAACCTCGAGGTATTAGGTGGCTTTGGTTAGACTTACTCTTCGGCGGCGGGTGCTTCGGCGGTTGTTTCCGAATCGAAAGACGGGCGCTGGCTACGGCTGCGCTTGCTGCGATCGTTCGAGCCGACGAACTCGATAATTGCACGAGTCCCGGCATCCCCAAGGCGGGGCGTTGCGAGACGGACGATGCGGGTGTATCCGCCGTCTCGATCGGCCATCCGAGGCGCTACGTCGTCAAAGAGAATCTGGACTGCTTGCTTGTCTCCCAGCAGTTTGAGGGCATGACGGCGAGCGGCGACGACAGGTGCCATGGCTTCGTTCCACTGCTTCCACTGGCTTCCTGATCGCCAATTCTTCCACTGATCCGTTCCTCGTTCGGCCGCAGTGGCGAGTCCGTCGGCCTTTTCCTTAGCGGGCATCGATCGTTTGGCGATTGTAATGCATTTTTCAACCAATGGGCGCATCTCCTTCGCCTTATGCAATGTCGTGACGATACGCCCTTTGACCTTGGGAGCGTTGTCGTCGAGTTCTGCATCGCGTTCGGTGAGAAACAGAGCACTTGCCAAGTTCTTCAATAGGGCTTTACGGTGGCTGGAGCTGCGGCCGAGCGTACGGCCCTTTTTTCGATGTCGCATGGCACTTATACCTAAACCAAAAATACGTTATTGCTACCGGGCACCATTGCTACGGCGCGTCGGCTGACTATTGACTGGCCAGTGGAACGCGCATTCCCAGGTGCAAACCAAGTTCGGACAACTTGTCTCGCACTTCCGTCAACGTTGTGTCGCCAAAGTTGCGGACCTCCAACAGCTGGTCTTCGGTGCGAGCCACCAGGTCCCGGACAGTACTGATGTTCTCCGCCTCGAGACAATTCGATGCTCGAACCGAGAGCCGCAATTCACTGAGGCTCATGTTCAACTTGTTTTCCAATACTAAATCCGCACCTCGACCTTTGGGAGCGGCGTGGATTTTTGCACCAAGATCGCGATATTGTACGAACGGATTGAGATGCTTGCGCAAAATCTTGGCCGATTCAACAAGTGCCATCTCCGGACCAATCGAACCGTTGGTCCAGATCTCCAGCGTCAACTTGTCGTAATTGGTCTTTTGACCGACACGAGTCTGTTCGATTTCGTAGCGAACGCGGACGATCGGACTGAAGACCGCGTCGATGGGAATCACGCCGATTTCATGTTCCTCCGAACTATGCTCGGTGGACGGGACATAGCCGCGTCCATTTTCGACAACCATCTCCATAAAGAAGTCAACGTCCTCAGTCAGTGTGGCAATGACGTGGTCTTTATTGATCACTTCGACGTCCGAGTCCACTTGGACATCGGCACCGGTCACGTCCCCTTTGGTCGTCTTGTGAACGGTGATCACTCGAGTTTCTTCGGTGTGCTTCTTCACGACTAGCGATTTGACGTTCAGCACAATGTCGGTCAAATCCTGAAGGACACCAGGCACGGTGGTGAATTCGTGCTGAGCTCCACGGATCTTGATCTGCGTAATGGCACTACCCTGCAGACTGGACAACAAGATTCGCCGCAAGCTGTTGCCGACGGTCGAACCGAAGCCGCGTTCAAACGGTTCGGCATAAAACAACCCGTGAGTATTGGTCAAGCTTGCCGAATCGCACTGCACGACACTTGGCAACTCCAGGCCACGCCAACGAATATGCATGGAATCATCTCCGAAACAATTCAACCAGTAATACGCAAAGGCCTAGACACGCCGCTTTTTCGCCGGTCGGCAACCATTGTGCGGGATCGGTGTGCAATCTTCAATCGATTTGACGGTAAGCCCGGCGGACTGCAAGGCAGTGATGGCCATTTCTCGCCCAGATCCAGGCCCCTTGACGCGCACGTCCACTTCCTTCACACCGAACTTGACCGCTCGCTCCGCAGCTTGTTGCGCCGCACATTGTCCGGCGAATGGCGTGCTCTTGCGACTTCCCTTGAAGCCACACGTTCCCGCACTAGCCCAACAGAGCGTGTCACCTTTCGTGTCCGTGATCGTAACGGCCGTGTTGTTGAACGTGGCCTTGATATGTACCACGCCCACGGTCACATTTCGTCGCGTCTTTTTCTTTTTTGCCTTCGACACTGTCTGAACTCTCCTGCAGTACCCAACCCAATCTTATTCACGAACTGGCGATTGCCATCTCAATCCAACGAGTCATCTAAGCAATCAGCAGATTGACTCGCTCCCGGTCACAGTCAGCTATTCAATTCAGCCGGCAAGCAATTACCAAGCCATCGAGCTGGCCGTCAGTGCCCGGCAGAAGACTATCGCAAGTCCTTGACGCCCTTCTTTCCGGCGACCGTTTTCTTGGGACCTTTTCGGGTCCGTGCATTGGTCCGTGTTCGCTGTCCCCGCACGGGAAGCCCACGACGGTGCCGCAAACCGCGATAACAACCGATATCACGCAATCGGGCCAAGTTCCGCGTCAATTGACGCCGCAATTGACCTTCCACAACATAATCCCGTTCCAACAGCGCTGCCAATCGCCCTAATTCGTCTTCCGCCAGATCACGAGCGCGTTTAATGGGATCGACACCCGTCTTGTGACACAGCTCTCGTGCAATCTTGGGGCCCACACCGTACAAATACGTTAACGAAATGTGCGTTGGCCGATCGTTCGGGATGTCAACGCCCAACAAACGCGGCATATTTTTAACTCCTGATTCGCATACGCCTTCACGCTGACCTGCCGTCAGCGTAGCCAATGCATTTGCTCAAATTATGTCTATTACCAATACGCTGTGATCTGATCAACACACTTGCCAAGGACGCTGTCTTCCAAGCGTGCTGGCGATGGACACATGTTCGTTGACGCTCGGGCTACCCACAACCAATATTGCAAGATTCTTTGCCCCCCGCTTGATCCAGCCGCCCGCAATGGGCCGACCACGACCGCGCAACCGCGGCGACTATCCCTGCCGCTGCTTGTGCCGGGGGTTACTGCAAACAACGTACACCCGTCCTTTGCGACGGACGACCTTGCAATTCTCGCAAATCTTCTTGACGCTGGCTCGTACTTTCATGTTCTCTCCACCTTGACAGGCTCCGCTAACACAAGCGAAGCAAGTCAGTATAAGCATTTTTTTTAGGGATCATCAAGCCCCGTCGTTGGCTGGCCGAGGTCTGTTGGCCAGCCGAGTTCGTCAAAAGGGGGGCACAGGGGCCTAAACCCCGAGCTCGGCACAAACCCTCTGATTGACCTCGTCTGGGGAACCGGTTCCGTCTACACGGTGTAGAATCCCCTTTTCACCGTAAAAATCTATTAATGGCGCAGTTTCACGGCGATAGACATCCATTCGGCGAGCAATCGTTTCCGGTGTGTCGTCCTGGCGGTTCTCCAGCTCACCTCGCCGCAACATCCTCCGCCGCAATTCTTGCTCTTCCGCCTCTAGTACCACGACGGCCGTCAGGTGGCGGTCCTGTTCGACTAAATACCTTTCAAGCCGTTCGGCCTGTGCCACGGTTCGCGGAAATCCGTCCAGCAGGCATCCCTCGCGACAACGGTCATTCCCTAATTCCTCGGTAACCAATTCCACCACCAAATCGTCCGGCACGAGTTGGCCGTGCTGGATGAATTCCTGAGCACGTTTGCCCAGTGGCGTGGATTGTGAAATATGAAAACGGAACAGTTCACCGGTGGACAAATGCGGTAATTTCAACTGCTGTACGAGCAAGTTGCATTGTGTCCCTTTCCCCGACCCCGGCGCACCTAGTAACACGATCAGCATGGGGGACACCTTACCTAGCTCAGTTTCTATCCAACTCAGTTCTCGAGCAGGCCTTTGTAGTTTCGCATCAGCAAGTGATTGTCGATCTTCTGGACCAGATCAAATGCAACGCTGACCGCAATCAACAGCCCGGTGCCCCCATAAAAGCTCGCCACGCGAGGACTTACCCCCAGCGATCCAGAAATCATGTTGGGAATGATCGCCACCAGGGCCAAAAAGCCGGCCCCGACGTACGTGATTCGCACCATCACTTTTTCCAAGTAGTCCGCTGTTCGCTTCCCTGGACGATAGCCGGGAATGAACGTCCCGAAGTTCTTCAAGTTTTCCGACATGTCCTTCGGATTGAAGGTAATCGCTGTCCAGAAATAGCAGAAAAAGTAGATCATCGCGACGTACATCAGGTTATACACGTACGAATCAGAGCCTCGGAACGCACGTGCCAAGAACCCGAACCAGTCTGGATTGACGCTCGCCAGATAGTTAAAAAACATCTGCGGAAACATCAACAGGCTGCTGGCAAAAATAATTGGCATCACACCAGCTTGATTCAACCGCAGCGGCAGATACTGCTTGGTGCCGCCATAAACACGTCGTCCACGC
>JAGQPD010000557.1 GCA_020426865.1 Planctomycetales bacterium | reverse complement strand
CGTCATTCTTGACATTGTTCGCATCGATCACACTATCCACGATTGTCACTATGCCTCGCAGGTATAGACCTCCTCCAAACGCGAATTCGCTAACTTGATTCTCCGTCACGCGCGCGGAAGGCCCGATTGTGACAATGGCGAGATCGTCGTTATAGAGTCCACCGCCATTGGCTCCGGATGTGTTGCCCGCCAACGTGCTTTGTTCCATCGACAGCGTCCCATAGTTGGCGATGGCGCCGCCACTAACCCCCACTGTTTCATTGCCGATGGCTTCCACTCTCGACAAGGTAAGATCGCCGTGATTGACTAGCGCGCCGCCGCCAAAATTGCCGCCTGATACCCTGCCGCCGGTCAGAGTCAGGTCGGACATCGACACACGCGCAGGCAAACTGATGTTGACCAGCCTGTTTGACTGCTTCGCATCCAGGACGATCGAGCCAGCTCCCAGCCCGATAATCGTGGTGTCCCAATCGACAGCCAATTCACCAGCATTCACATTTAATGGCACATCGAGTAGGTCTTGCGAAAATCGAATGATCGTGCGATCGGGACGCGCGTTTGCCAACTGAATCGCTTCGCGCAACGATAGGTCACCGGGACTGTAATCCCCATCATTCTCGTCGCGGTACGTTGATACCTCCAACACGGTGGGCGGCGATTGCAGGCGTCGTAGAGAGTGAGTCCAGCCCGCGTTGGACGCAGAGAAGGAAGTGATCTCCCCGGTGGTAATGAGAATACTTTTCTCGCCTGGCGCGGCGGGATCGCTTGAAACAATGGTGTCCGTGACGGCATCAATGCCCATGCTGGCGAGTGTCGTGTTGTTCCGAATCGCGTTGGCCAGCGCATCGACGGTGTCTCGCGACGTGCGGCCGGCAGGGACGAACAATGAGAAATCGACTCCTTCCACGGTCATGTCGATCGTGCCGCCTTGGGAAGTCCCCATGAATTCCCATACCGTCGTGCCCGAGACGGTGTCCGCCATTAGCAAGGGAGTTGTCTGAACCTCGAAGGCGCCAATGTCGGGGATCCCAAACGAAAATGCGTCGGTTGCGGCATTCAATACGCTGCGCCGGTAGGGAAAACCTCTTTGATCGGTATTCGGGCCACTCGTTCCTTGAGCAACACCGGCGTCAATCGCAGGACTGTTGGGAGACAGTGGATGGACTCGTGTCGCGCCGCCGCGATCGCGCAGCTTTACATCCAGGATGCGGTCGATCGGTTCGATGTCGCCACGCCCATTGCCGACAATGTTGTTCCGCACGCCGTGGATCATCCACGCCGCGGTCGCCGGATCTCCAATCAGATTGCCGGACGACTCGATTAGCCCCGCATCGACGGGCTCGGTGGTAACAGTGATACCATAGACAATGCGGGCCGTAAAATCGCCCACAACCCACGCCGTACCGTCGATTCGCAAATCAAGTTCATGCTCACCAGCGGTCAATGGCGCTGGCAAAGTGTGAGAGGTTTCCCCAATCTGGGTCACGTGTTGCAATGCATCCCCGTCCAGGCGAAAGTCTCCAAAGACTTGACTCTGTGTAACATAGCCGGTGATGGAGACATCGATGCTCGCAACTTGCAATCCGATCGGCACTGTGAATCGAAACACGTCATGTAGGTCACCGCTGGACGCGTTCGGCTCGACAAGACCATTCATTCGACCTGTGATCCGTGTGTTTCCTAATCCCACCGGGCCTAAGTCCATTCCTGCTGGCGAAGCATCGTTTTGTGCGTCGCGAAATTCAAAGCCCGTACGGTATTCAACGTCGCTTGACCGTAACGGTTGATCCACAGTGGAACTGTCCCGGCCGGCGTAGTTTCCGGCTACCAATGTGTTTGTCATGGTTAGCGACTCCGTGCCAACAAACACACCGCCCCCAGTACGATCTTTCCATCCCAAATCGGCCGCTTGGTTACCCGTCACCGTTACGTGGTTCAGCGCGACCGGCCCGCCGAATGCAGCGAGGCCGCCGCCGTGCAGTCGGGCCGTGTTGCCGCTGAGCGTGACGTTGGTCAGCGTAGCATCGGGATCGTCGGCCAAATAAATGCCTCCGCCGTCTCCTTCCGCGGAATTGTCGAAGATCAGGCTCTCTTCAATTTCCAGCGAGCCAAAAACGCTGCTGATTCCTCCGCCCCGGCCATAAGGAAACACCCTGTCGCTACGCGCATGGTTCCCCGAAACCGAACTGCCGCGTAGGACCAAATTGCCGGCATTGTGAATGCCGCCGCCACCTTCAAAGCCGCGGTTGGCATCGTAAGTGGTGGTGTTGCCTCGAATCACCGCATCGACGACCGTGAGGTTGCTGCCGGGAAAGTTGACGATACCGCTTTCGGATCCCCCGGTGACTTCCACGCCGGTAATCGTCGCGTCGGACGACTGAACGAAGAACACGGCGCCGTTCTCCTTTCCATCGATCGTCAGCATATCGGCTCCGGGTCCGTAGACGACAATCGGAGTCGAGATGATCAGCGGGCCCTCCGTGAGTTCGATGGTCGCCTTCTGACCTGTTGTCGTGAGCAAACCGTCGGCAAAGCGAATGACATCTGGGGTCTGATCTTGATTCGCCCGCAGCACCGCATCGCGCAGCGTGAATTCGGCCGCGTTGTCCGCGTCGCTCAGGCTGTCGACCACATACGTGGCCAGCAACCGGCGGTCTTCCAACGGTTCTACGAACAGACGGCGGCGGCTGGCAGTGCGAACGGGGCGACGGCGCCTCGGGAAGGACAGCGGGGGCATGGCGTACTCTCTAATTCAAATGCCGGCGGAACGCGGCGAGCCCGACGGCAGAAGCGTGCGATGCCTTGAAATTCCCACCAATCGAATAGTCACTCGCTCAAGACTATTCCGCACAAGCGCCACGCGACGGCCCGCACGAGCACCGGCGCGGTCCGTTGCGACGCACGACATGCGAGATAACTTGCATCTAGCCAAGGCTTTAAGCCAGCCAAACATTGGAAGGCAACGTAGAGTTCAGTTAACATGCGCTCGACAAGCATCGCTTCCCCCGGCCAACGTCTTGTTAAAAGCTCGGAGTTTCCTCATGCCGCGCGAGGACGGACTGACGACTTCCCTGACGCTGCTGCGGCGGGTCGAAGAAGCCGATCCCGAGGCCTGGAGTTGCTTCACCCGGCTGTACGGTCCGCTTGTTTACAGTTGGTGTCGCGGCATGGGATTGCCGCCCGACGAGGTCGAAGATGTCGGGCAAGAGGTCTTTCTAGTGGTGTCCGGCAAGCTGGAAACATTCAATCCCGAGCAGAAGGCGGCCGGCGCATTTCGGTCCTGGTTGTGGGGCATCACGCGCCTTGAGACGCTGAAATATTATCGCGCCATCCGCCGCCAGCCGATTGGCCAAGGCGGCTCGGATTTCCATCTGCGGCTGCAACGACTGGAAACGGAAGCCGAACAGCCAGCGAGCGTCGATGGACAAACGCCCCAGCAGATGTTGCTGCGTGGCGCGATCGAGATTCTCAAGGAGCAATTTGATCCGCGCACCTGGCAGGCATTTTGGGACATGGCCGTTAAAGGGCGTTCGGCTAAGGACATTGGGGCCGAGTTGAACATGACCAGCAAAGCCGTCCGCCAAGCCAAGTTTCGCGTGACGAAGAAGTTGCGGCAGTTGTTGGACGACGATTTTCCCGAGCTGTCGGAACAAGTCTCTCGGAATCCCGCGTAGCCGTCACACGCCCGCTCGTCGTCCTGTTACAAATGACGCCGCTCCACGGCGAGGTCCGAAGGCCGCCGCGTGGCGCTCTGTCGGAATACTTGGCAACCCCTGCCCTGCCTAGCTGCGGCGACGCATTCGTGCCAAGTATCATCGGGCAACTTTGATGACCCGAA
>JAGQPD010000556.1 GCA_020426865.1 Planctomycetales bacterium | reverse complement strand
ACTTTCGCTCCGGCCGGGCAAGCCGGCACGGGGGCGGGACGGTGATCGCGGCATTGCGACCGGGCGATGTCGCTCGCAAACCGTGCGGACTTGGCTGTTTCCGTGCGTGGTTGTCGCGCCCACCGCACGGCGATCACGAAAGGACGACGCGTGATTAGCGCAGTTATGACGTTGATTCTGCGGCTTCCGCAGCTGGCTTAACGTGCAGTGGTTTTCTCGTGCATTGGCTCGGATTCCGGCGCGACATTTGCACTCGCATTAGGTCCACGTCGAAAGCTCTCGATGGAGCCATTCTGTTTCCAGCCATGATGGTAACACGCGTCGCGTCGTAACGTGGCAGCTTGACCGGTGTCGTCGCTTATGATTGAGAATGTCACCACCAGCCAGCGTGCGAAGAAATTGGCGGGGTCGATTCTTGAGTCCTTCGACCTTTTTCAGCAGCGTTATCGCGAGATTACGCGGCGGGCCGAGGTGCGATTTCGACAGCGGGACTGGCATGGTATGGCCAATGATGCCACCGAGCGAATCGACATCTATGAAACGACCGTCAAGGAGTTGGTGACCTGGGCGAAGCAGGTCCTTGGGTCTCGCATTGGTTCGCACTTGGCGTGGGTGAGCACGAAGGCGGTCTATTCGGGACTGATTGAGGAGCGTGACGATTGGGAAATCGCGGAGACGTTTTTCAACTCAGTCACTCGTTGCATCTTTGACACGGTGGGCGTTGACGAGGAGATTGAGTTTGTTCATACGGATTTTGAGCATCCGCCGACGGTGCCCGAGCGCCCAGCATACCGATCTTACGACTTGTCGGCGGGGCTCGTAGCGACGATCGCGGCGATTCTTCGGGACAGTCGACTATTTCCCGATGATGCGGCGATTGACGACCCATCGCGGGCCACTGCCAGCGTGGTCGAGCGTCAATTCGCGGTGGCGTCGAATGCTATCACGGTCACGTCGATCGAGATGATCTCGCGGGTATTCTATCGCGGAGACATGGCATTTCTCATCGGACGAATTCCGCAGGATCGTGACGCCCTGCCGCTGGTGTTTTGCATCCAGCACGATGACCACGGTGTGTCTATCGATGCCGTGTTGACGGACGAGGACGATGTCAGCGCGTTGTTCAGTTATGCTCGTTCATCGTTTCATGTCGATACGGGGCGACCGTACGGAATCGTGCGGTTCGTCAAGTCGATACTCCCGCGTAAGCCGACTGCTGAGATCTACATTTCGCTGGGATACCACAAGCATGGCAAGACGGAGATGTATCGGCACGCGCTCCGGCATTTGGCGCAGGCCACGGATCAGTACCAGCTTGCTCCGGGGCAGCGCGGGATGGTGATGATCGTCTTCACGATGCCGTCCTATCCGGTCGTGTTCAAGATCATCAAGGACGAGTTCGACTATCCGAAGACGACGACACGGCAGGCGGTGATGGACAGCTACCGGTTGGTATTCAAGCACGACCGGGCGGGCCGACTGATAGACGCCCAGCAGTATCGATATCTAACGCTCGATCGGCGTCGGTTTGACGACGATTTGATCAGCGAGTTATTGGAGACGGCATCGCAAACGGTAAGTGTGGAGAATGATCGGGTTGTGATCAAGCATTGTTATGCGGAGCGTCGAGTCACGCCGTTGAATGTGTATTTGCAGGAGGCGGACGAGCAAGCGGCGCGGGCGATTGTCGAAGACTACGGCCAGGCGATCAAGGAGATGGCGCTGACCAACATTTTTCCCGGCGACTTATTGCTGAAGAACTTTGGTGTGACGCGACAAGGACGGTTGGTGTATTACGACTACGATGAGGTATGCCTGCTGACAGATTGCCGGTTTCGCATGCTTCCTGTGACGGACGATTACGATGAACAGATTGCCGCCGAACCCTGGTTCGCCGTCGACAAGTACGATGTATTTCCGGAAGAGTTTCAGTACTTTCTGGGTTTTCCGCCGCCGTTGAAAGAGGTCTTCATGGAGCACCATGCGGATCTGTTGACGGTGGATTATTGGTGCAACATTCAGCAGCGTCTGCGCGACGGTGAGATGTTTCATTTCGCCCCTTATGGCGAGCAGAAGCGACTGAATCGGGAAAGTGTCTCCGATCTTCCCGCGTCGGTAACGAGGCGCGTTGTCAATACTGCCGATTTCTCTACCACTGGCTCTGTCACGACTACCAATTCGAATAGGAGTTGATCCCATGGCTCCGGTTGCCACGCAGTCCGCCCGACGTCATCGTCTCAGCTTTGGTACACGTCCCCTTTTGGTTCGAGACAACGTGTTGTCGAGCTACACTGACGTGTACACACCCGAAGTGCTCGCGGCGCTGAACGTGTTGCGGCATTTCAACCATGACCAGAAGCAGTTAATGGCGGCGCGCATTGCTCGCCGTGCAAGACGGTTTCGTGATCGCGAACGGATCACGTTTCTCGATGCCGAGGCGGTGATTCCGCGAACGACGATTCAAGTTCGGGACGCCCGTGAGGGTCGGTTCCTGGGACCAGAGATTCCACGCGACCTGCAGCGGCAGTGGATTCAAGGGACGGGGCCGGCCGCCAAACCGAATGCACCGTTGGAGTCGAGTATTCGGAATGTCGCTTATGCATGGCTGTCTGGTGCGGACGGCTGGATGTTTGATGGCGAGGACGCGCTTGGACAGATCCAGGCGATGTCGCTGGACAATCAACGGAATTTGAAGTTGGCGATTGCCAGGGACCGAGTATTTGTGGACGTTGCCGCAAAGGTTGCCGCAGAAATGAATGCGTGGGCACAAGGATTCTTTGGCAAGCCGATCATCGACGATTGGCAACAACAATTGGGAAAGACGACAAAGATCTTTCGAGCTCGCGGACTTCATCTGGACGATCGCCACATTCGCCAGGGGGACGGCCAGCCGTTTTCGGCGTCGATCGCGGATCTCGTCATGTACGTCGTGTTGAACCATCGGCGTCTGCAGCAGGAGAACGCGTCGATCGTGCTCTATTTGCCAAAGATCCAGACGGCCGAGGAAGCGGCCTTGTGGAACGAGATGATAAGTGAATTGGAAGATCATCTACAAATTGGTCGTGGGGCGATCAAGGTCTATGTATTGATTGAGCAACTGGAGGCCACGTTCCAGTTGATGGAGATCCGGGCGGCACTTGGATTGCATTTTGTCGGATTCAATACCGGACGCTGGGACTATATTAATAGTGTGGCCGATGCCATGGCGTGGGATCCGGAGTTCATCAATCCCAACATTGACGCGATCACCATGACCTATGGTTACATGCGCACGTACGAAGACCGGGTTCGGCGAGCTGTCAACACGTCGGACATGGCGGGTCGCTACGCATTATGGCAAGGGGGGATGGAACCGAACATTCCGGTCGGTTCTGCCGACGGGGTTGCCAATAGCATGCGGAAGGCTGTCGCGGGTGGACAGCGCGAGCAGCAGGCGGGCGCGAGTGGAAAGTGGGTCGCCCATTGGAAAATGGTACACATCGTGCGTCCGATTTGGGAGCAGGTTGGCGAGGACAATCAGCTGGGCCGCGAGTTTCCACCACTCACGTATACGCCAGCGGACGCAGACGCGTTGTTGTTACTGGAGGACGCTCCGCGAACGATCCGCGGTGCGCGCGATTTATTGAGTGTCGGGTTGCAATATGGCAATGCGTTCGGCCAGGGATTTCAGGCGGCAGCTTTGAAGCCGGCTGATTACTTTGGCAACGATGATGTGCTCTATCTCATGGAAGATGCCGCGACCGGAGAGATCCGTCTCAGCATACTCTGGGAATGGGTTCACAAGCAGGCCCGCATCACGGAGGATGATCCGCAAGGTGGCGTCCGTAAGGGCGACGTGTTTTCGCCGACACTGTTCCAGCGGCTGCTTGACGAAGAGTACGAAAAGCTGCAAGGCGCCAGTGACCGCGATGTGCACGCCAATTCCAAGAAGACCACCCTGCCGATCGCCAAGGAGATTGTGTTCCGGTACGTGACGAGTGACATCAAGCCACCTTGGTACATTGATTTGTTGAATGTGAATCTGAACAACTCCGATCTCCAACGAGCGCGTGATCGCGTGGAAAAGTACTTGGCGTTATTTGCGGAGAGCGGTATTCGCATCACTGAAAACTTAGATACCGTGCCGACTCGTGATGAATCCGAAGCGGATCGCTTTCAGCAGGAAGTACGTGAAACGCAACAATGGTTCGACGATTCTCGCTTTGACGGTCTCGTTCGGCTTTACAGCGCGAGGCAGGTGGTTGAACAGCGAGGGACCATCGCCCAGGACTACACGGTGGCCGCGGACGCTGCCTGCGGAATGCATGCGCGTTTGCGGGAATTGTTCGACGCCAGGTCCGCCATCGTGACGTTTGGGCCGTATTCACCTGGTCAGGCGGTGGTGATGAAACGCGTGGGCATCGAAGGGATATACTTGGGTGGTTGGGCAACTTCGGCGAAGGGATCGACGACGGAGGATCCCGGTGCCGATCTGGCAAGCTATCCGCTCAGTCAGGTCCCGGACGAGGCGGCGACGATTGTCCGAGCGTTGTTGACGGCGGACAAGAATCAGGCGTTCGCTCGTGCCCGAATGTCGGATGCCCAACGGGCCACGGTTCCGGTCGTCGATTATCGACCGTTTATCATTGCCGACGCCGACACAGGACATGGTGGTGACGCACATGTGCGCAACCTGATTCGGCGGTTCGTGGAGATCGGGGTGCCGGGATATCACATCGAGGATCAGAAGCCGGGATGTAAGAAATGCGGTCACCAGGGGGGGAAGGTGCTTGTTCCCGTGTTCGAACAGATCAAGCGTCTTAACGCCGCGCGGTTCCAATTGGACGTGATGCGAGTGCCCGGAATTATCGTTGCTCGGACCGATGCCGAGGCGGCGACGTTGTTGGATGGACGGGCCGACGAACGTGACCAACCGTTCGTATTAGGTGCGACCCACCTGCACGTGCCCAGCTGGCGAAATGCCTATCTGGCGATCTTAGAGCATTTTTACTCGCAGGGAATCAAGGAGTTGAACGGCCACTTGCTGTATCGGCTTGCGGATGCATCGCTGGATCAGGCAAAGAGCTGGCTCAACGATATGGGGCTCTTGGCGGAGATCGAAGCGGCCGCCGGCCAGTGGCGGGCCCAGGCTGGAACGTCGCCCGACAAGATGTTGGACGAAGTTGCTGACCAATTTGTCAGATGTTGGGAGGCCGAGGCCGGATTGATGACATTCGGTGCGGCCGTCGCGGCGAAGATTCAAGCGGTGTCCGAACAGGGAGGCAAATGCGACCTGACCACAGATGAATGGTTGGACTGGTCCAAGCAGGTGGGCTACGAGCAGGCCTTGGATAAGGCCCGAAGTCTCGGCCTGGATGTGACATGGGACTGCGAGTTGGCTGTGACGCCGGAAGGATACTATCCGGTACAAGGGGGGCTTGAGTACGCGATTGCCAGATCATTGGCGGTTGTTCCTTATGCCGATACCCTGTGGATGGAAACAGCCACGGCGAGTCTCGTTGAGGCACGACACTATGCCGAGGCAATTCACCAGGTGTATCCCGATCAAATGCTGGCGTACAATCTATCGCCATCGTTTAACTGGGACACGACGGGCATGACGGAGCAACAGATGCGAGATTTTCCATCGGAGCTGGGCAAACTTGGATTCGTGTTCAACTTTATCACCTATGGGGGGCATCAGGTGGATGGGTTGGCATCGGATGAGTTTGCGACGGCGTTGCGGCAGGATGGGATGCTCGCGTTGGCTCGATTACAACGAAAGCTACGGCTAATCGATTCTCCCTATCGAACGCCGCAAACGTTGGTCGGGGGGCCCCGACTGGACGGCGCGTTGATGGCCAGTTCCGGCCGCACCGCAACGACCAAGGCGATGGGGAAGGGGTCGACGCAGGTGCAACACATGATGCAGACCGAAGTACCTGTGAGCCTGTTGGAGAATTGGATTGGATTGTGGGGCACGGAATGTGGGGTTGAAGGTCCATTTCGGGTCGAGTTGCGTCCCAACACGGCCGGGTCGGAGTTGCTGGCGCTGACACTTTATCGCTTACGGGACACGCGAATTGCCAGGATCATCTTTGAACCGATTGAGGACCGAAACGGCAAACGGATCTTGTTGTTGCGATTTGAGGAGATTTGCGACCCATCGTTACGCCGCAAGCGGCTGATGACGCTCATGCATCTGTACCTGATCCACCGCTACGGTTGTCAGGCGGTACATTACGTAACGCCCAACGAAAACAACGAACGGCAAGCGTTGCGGATGATGGAAATGGGGTTGTTTGAGCGTGTAACGGTTGACCAGGATCAGGTGATTGTAGCGAAGGTCAATCGGGATCGAGTTGCGTGCCTGCTGGAGTCCGATCGTCAAGAGATTGAGAAGCTTGTCAGTAAACGGGGGAATCGGCTGCCATAGCCCCGTACCTGATTGAACCGTTCCACCTCGCGTGATACGATGCTAGTTTTCGCTGGCGATCCAAATGCGTTGACAGGAAAGGTGGGACGGTCGTGCCAAGAAGAACGCTGCTATTGTTGTCTATCCTGTTGCTAGTCGGTTGCAATACGGCAAAGGAGCAGGGCTCGGGAAGTGGGGCCGGGTCAGGGAAGCTTCGGTTTGCGGTAGTTCCAAAGGGGACGAGCCATGAGTTCTGGAAGTCGGTCCATTTCGGTGCCGAAAAAGCTGCTCAAGAGTTAGGCAACGTCGAAGTTGTCTGGAAGGGGCCGATCAAGGAGAGCGACACGGCCAGCCAGGTGGAAGTGGTCAAGAACATGATCACGCAGCAGGTCGATGGCATTTGTCTGGCTCCCAATCATTCGCAGGGTCTGGTGGACGTTGTCAACGAAGCCGACGACGAAGGGATTCCGGTTGTCATTTTTGATAGCGGTCTGGGGGAAGGGGCCGGTTACGTAAGTTACGTCGCCACGGACAATTATCAGGGAGGCAAGTTGGCTGCCAAGCAAATGGCGTACGCGATTGGCGAAAAAGGAAATGTAATCCTGCTTCGCTATCGTGCGGGCAGCGAGAGCACGGAACAGCGAGAGCAAGGATTTTTGGATGGCATTAGCGAGTATCCAGATATCACGGTTGTATCTTCGGACCAATATGGCGAGGAGAACGCATCGAGTGCCAAGGCGAAGGTAGAGCAGTTATTGCAGGTCCATGGTCAGTCGCTCAATGGGATCTTTGCTGTCTGCGAGCCGAATGCCAACGGTACGCTTGAGGCCTTGCGGAACACGGGGCACGACAAGACGGTCAAATTCATTGCGTTTGATCCGAGTGATTCTTTGATCGACGCGATGAAGGATGGCTCATGTTCAGGAATCGTCCTGCAGGACCCGGTGCAGATGGGATACATGGCTGTCAAGACTATGGCAGCCCACTTGAAAGGTGAAGCACCCGAGAAGTTCATCTCGACGGGCGAGTATGTCGCTACGGCCGAGAATATGGAAGAAGAGCGGTACCAGACGCTGCTGAAACCGAAGTTGTTTGGCGAATAGGCGGCGCATTCACCTTTTCGAGTTGCTGAATATCGATTGCCATGAACCCAGACGTTCCCTTGTTGGAAATGGTCGGCGTTAGCAAGGCCTTTGGTCCGACGCAGGCATTGAGCGACGTGTCGTTGTCCGTGGTAGCTGGCAAGGTACTGGCCCTCGTTGGCGAAAACGGTGCGGGGAAGAGCACGCTGCTGAAGATTCTCAGTGGGGCGCATCATGCCGACCGTGGTGAGATGCGGATCGCGGGTCACCTGTTTCGACCGGCCAATCCGCACGATGCACGGGCTGCTGGCGTGGCGATGATTTACCAGGAATTGAATCTGGCGCCGGACTTGACCGTCGAAGATAATATTTTGCTCGGTCAGGCGGGGACTGGATGGGGCACATTATTGCGGGGACGGCTGCGCCCCAGAGTGCTTGACGCGCTGCAAACCGTGGGGCTTGGTGAACTGAGTCCGAAGGCTATTGTCGGGGCCCTGTCAGTGGCTCAGCAACAGTTAATCGAGATCGCTCGTGCGTTGGCCAGCAATGCGAAGATCATCTTATTTGATGAACCCACAAGTTCGTTGCCGAAGCACGATGTGGAGCGGTTGTTCGAGATCATTCGTCGCTTGCGGGAAACCGGGATCGGCGTGGTTTATATCAGCCATTTCCTGGAGGAAGTGCGGGATATCTGTGACACATACACGGTTCTTCGCGATGGCCATAACGCTGGCGGCGGAGTCATCGACGAAGTAACCGATGCACAGATTGTCGCCTGCATGGTGGGACGCGACGTTGCTGATTTGTTTCCCAAGGTTCCGCACACCCCGGGTGAGCCGTGGGTGCGGGTCGAGGATCTCAGCGGGCAGAGTTCCCCTTTGGAAGTCACCGTGCAACTGCGGCGGGGGGAGATTTTCGGTGTCGCCGGTTTGGTAGGAGCCGGACGCACCGAGTTGCTGCGGTGTATCGTGGGCTTGGACTACTGTCGTACCGGTGTTGTTTACGTTGACGGTCAAGCGGCGGGGCATTCGCTGCGTGCTCGCATGACACGCGGCATCGGCTTGGTCTCCGAAGATCGCAAAAGTGAAGGGCTTGCGCAAGAACTGTCGATCATTGACAATATGACGCTTAGCAACCTCGCCCCGTATACGAAATTGGGGTTGCTTGATTTGAAGAAGCGCGGCAAAGCCGTCGCCGAATTGATGGCCCGCCTGGAGGTGAAAGCCCGCCACGGACACCAAGCGATTTCCGACTTGTCGGGTGGCAATCAACAGAAAGTCGCCATTGCCCGTATTCTGCACCAGAACGCGGATATCCTGCTGTTGGACGAACCAACCAAAGGGATTGACGTAGGGACCAAGGCAGAGATTTATCGGCTGATGGGCGAATTGGCAGCACAAGGCAAGACGATCGTGTTTGTAAGCTCGTACTTGCCTGAATTACTCGCGGTGTGCGATCGTATCGGCGTCATGGCGCGCGGCCGTCTGCGAGATGTTCGCGAAACGTCGCAGTGGACGGAGGAGTCGGTTATGGAGTGCGCGATCGAAATCGATGGAGGGGGAATTGATGCATAGCAACGTCCAACGTATGGTACGTTCTAGGCTTCCATCGCGTTTGGTCCCCAAGGACAAATGATCTAATAGAGAACTGATGTCAGCAACCAACTTGAAATCAAAACGCAATCCGCTTGTCCGTGCGATTCAGCTGATCTTGTGGTCCGACCTCGGACCAGTCGTGGCCCTGTTCGTAATTCTCATACTTTTTACCCTTGCCGATAACCTCTGGGGCAGCGGACGATTCCTTTCCATGCGCAACGCCCGTGTCATGTTGAACTCGGCGTCTCTCGTAGCCGTCCCAGCGCTAGGTATGACGATCATCATTATTGCTGGGGGGATCGACCTGTCCGCTGGTACGGCGCTCACGCTGTGCGCGACAGCGTTGGCAATTTTGCTGAAGAACGATGTTTCCTACATGGCTGCGGTTCCCGTCGTGTTGTTGGTAGGATGCGCGTGTGGTGCGGCCAACGGCACAATCATCAGTACATTGCGCGTCGTCCCGTTTATCGTGACGCTCGGATCCATGACGATCTATCTGGGCATCGGCCAAATCCTTTCGGGCGAATCGACGGTCTTTCCGCCACGCGAGAATATTCCCGCCTGGCTGATTGATCTCTGCTCGACGGGCAAGCCCGATGTCTATTACGGATGGTTGCCCAATATTCCACGCAGTGTTTTGTTCGCGTTGGTCCTCGCGTGTTTCGTGGCGGTGTTGTTGCGATACACGGTGTTTGGCCGCAGCGTGTTTGCGATCGGATCCAATGAATCCACCGCCCGACTCTGCGGTATCAATATTCCGCTCACCAAGATCCTTGTCTATACCATCGCTGGATTCTTCGTTGCCGTTGGAGGCGTTTACCATTTCGCAAATATCAAAAACGGCAACCCCAGCGAGGGTGTGGGGCTGGAATTGCAAGTGATCGCCGCCGTCGTTGTTGGCGGCGGCAGCTTGAGCGGCGGGCGAGGGTCCGTGCTCGGTACGGTGACCGGTGCAATGATCATGGCAGCAATCCGTAGCGGATGCGACCAGCTGTCGATTCCCAATCCTTATCAATTGATCATCATCGGCGCGATCATCGTCATCGCCGTCACGATGGATCGATTGCGAGAAGGATCACCGGAATGGCTGTTCCGTTGGCTACAAAGTCGCAGCCCGTGATGGTGTTGAATGATGGGGGGATCCAATGCGCTGCGCTACGGCTTGTTGCTTGCTGTTCCCGGTATATTCTAATGGGGTTGGCCGATAGACGGGGTGGACGCCAACGTAATCAGTGCCGGATCTCGAGCAAAGTGAGGCGGGTCATGTGCAGATTGACATTTGGAGCGGCGAATGTGCTGAACAATAGGTTTTTCCGAACGTGTGTTACTTTGTCGACGCTGTTGGCGTTGGCGATTGGCATTGCTGGTGGATCGCTGCCAGACGAGGCAGGCGCACAGCCGGCGGCCGCACCGCAGTTGGCGAGCCCGGCGGCAAACGAATTGGCCACCATTCCGTCTCCGCATCCAACGCCCGATTTGCTGTCCGCCGTCGGGAAAAACGCGTTCTACAATACCAATCGCGAGCCGCTTGTCCCCAGTCCGCTGGTGCCGCTTCCGATTGGAGCGGTTAAGCCGCGCGGGTGGTTGCGAGAGTATATCGAACGTCAACGCGATGGTCTGACCGGCCACTTGGGTGAAATCAGTGCTTGGTTGCAGAAGGACGGTAATGCATGGCTCAGTGACAATGGCAAGGGTGAGTATGGCTGGGAGGAAGTGCCGTACTGGCTGCGTGGCTACATTCTGATCGCGTATTTGCTCGAAGACGACAAGATGATTTCGGAAAGCCACGTTTGGATCGAGGCGGTGTTGAACAGCCAGCGAGCCAATGGGGATTTCGGCCCCGACCAGCGGTTCGCCAGTGGCGCTCGCGACTATTGGGCCAATATGGTCATGCTCTATTGCCTGCAAACGTACTACGAACACTCCGGCGACCAACGCGTGATCGATTTGATGACCAGGTACTTTCATCATCAGCTGACCGTGCCGGACGACGCCTTTCTGGTAGAGTACTGGCAGCGTATGCGAGGGGGCGACAATCTGTACATGGTGCAGTGGCTCTACAATATCACGGGGGATGATCAGTTGCTGGAACTCGGCGAAAAGATCCACCGCCGTACTGCCCGATGGTCGCAGCATGCGACGCTTCCGGATTGGCACAACGTAAACGTTGCCGAAGCATTTCGCGAGCCAGCGACATATTATCGTCAATCTGGCGATCGGCAGTTCTTGCAATTTTCGTACGACGTGCACAACAATATGCGACGACTCTATGGCCAGGTGCCGGGCGGAATGTTCGGCGCAGACGAAGTCGCCCGCCCCGGTGCAGACGACCCACGGCAGGCCATCGAAACGTGTGGGGCCGTCGAGCAAATGTTGTCCGATGAGTTGATGCTCTCATTCACCGGCGATGCTGCCTGGGGTGACCACTGTGAGGACGTGGCATTCAACACATACCCGGCCGCAGTCATGCCCGATTTCCGATCGCTGCGGTATTTGACCGCTCCCAATCACGTGCTCAGCGATAGCAAAAACCACGCACCGGGCATTCATAACGCCGGACCATTTTTGATGATGAACCCGTTCTCGTCCCGCTGCTGCCAACACAATCACTCGCATGGATGGCCCTATTTTGCCAAACACCTGTGGATGGCAACGCCCGACAACGGCCTGTGTGCCGCAATGTATTGTGCCAGCGATGTCACGGCGAAAGTTGCGAGTGGGGAGACGGTGCGGATCACCGAAGAGACGCACTATCCGTTTGAAGAAACGATTCGTTTTGTTGTTGGATTGGATCACGAAGTTCAGTTTCCGCTGTATTTTCGTGTGCCGTCGTGGTGTGAGGAACCTCGCTTGCAGATCAACGATGCTCCGAGCGACGTGAAAATGGTCGCGGGGCAGTTCTGCCGATTGAATCGGAAATGGAAAAACGGTGACAAGGTTACATTGTCCTTGCCCATGGCGGTGCGGGTACGGACTTGGGCGAAGAATCACAATAGTGTCAGCGTTGATTACGGTCCGCTGACGTTCTCGCTGAAGATCGACGAGCGGCTGGTCCGCAAGGAAAGCGACGAAACGGCGATCGGCGATTCAAAATGGCAACCTGGCGTTGACAAGTCACAATGGCCGTCGTACGAAATCCACCCGGCCAGCGCTTGGAACTACGGACTGGTGTTGGATACACGCGATCCGGCTGGATCGTTCACGGTTCTCAAACATGGTTGGCCGTCCACTGGTTTTCCCTATACGTTGGCTGACGCACCGGTGACGATCGTGGCTCAGGCCAGGAAGGTTCCCGAATGGACGCTTGATCGGTACGGGCTTTGTGCTCCGCTTCAAGACAGTCCTGTGGTATCAGAGGAGCCCGTCGAGTCTGTGATGCTGGTACCGATGGGTGCTGCACGCCTGCGAATAGCATCGTTTCCGACGATCGGTGACCCGGCGACGTCGCATCGCTGGCAGAAACCGCAGTTGCCCCAGCCGCCTCGCTACAAGGCGACTTCGTCACATACGTTCGAGGGAGACACGGTCGATGCGCTAAGTGACGGCATGCAGCCGGAGAGCTCGGGGGATCATTCCGTACCTCGGTTTACCTGGTGGCCGCGCCGAGGGAGTGCCGAATGGGTGCAATACGATTTCGAAAAGCCTCGGACGGTCGACGGAGTGCGTGTCTATTGGTTTGACGATACGGGGCGTGGCCAATGTCGTGTACCAGCCAGTTGGAAGCTGTTGTATCGCCGAGACGATCAATGGGTCGCCGTTAGCGATGGGCCAGACTATCCAGTGGCGGCCGACCGCTTCAACGAAATCCTCTTTCCCTCCGTGACCACCGATGCGTTGCGCCTGGAAGTAGCTTTGCAGCAGGGTTTTTCCGGCGGTATCCTGGAATGGGAAGTGATGCCATAGCTCAACTCTCTTCAAATAGTATAATGGAGAAGCCCTCACGAATCGATTAGGGAAAGGCTCAAGGGCATGACGGACCATCCTAACAAGCAACATCCGGGAAGCCTTGGAGTACGCCGGACAGCAGGGTTGGACGATCCGCAAGTCAAGCGGACGGGCGCATGCGTGGGGCGTGATTTATTGCCAATTTGGCCACCGAGAGTGTTGGATGTCCGTATATTCTCCGCCCCGGAATCCGGAAGGCCATGCGCGAGACGTTCGGCGAACTGTTGACCGGTGCCCCGGAGAATGACGGGAGAATCAAGGTGATGAGCGAATATCGATTCAGTGTGATCGTGCCAGCTCCGCAAATGACGTTTGAAGAAACGCTTGACGCGACAGACTCGCTCGGAAATGCGGGATGTACCGACGCAGCGATTCGTGGGCACATTGACGGGATAGAATTGCTGTTTGAACGTGCGGCCGAATCGCTTCAGGCGGCCATATCGTCGGCAATCGCGGATGTGGAACGCGCCGGCTATCGCGTTTCGAAGGTGGAACTGCAACGTGAGGCGATATCCGGGTAACCACGTTGCCTCTCTTCCCCAAAAGGAGTTGCGGCGACATGGAGGAGTGTCACGGAGATGTGTGTGGTGCAATCACAGCCCGTCTGCCAAGTCGACTTTCTTCAATTGTTCCACTAAGATCCCGGTTCTTCTTGGAAAGTACTCACGCATCAAGCGATCGATTTCCACTCGCCAATGTGCGTCGGCGGAGTAGCGAAGGTAGGGGCCGGTTTCGTGTTGATGAACGATCAGTCGATAGTCGCCCCACCGAGCTGACTCGGCCACGACGGCGTTTTCGATTTGGCGTGCGCGAAACGCAAATCGCTCGGCCGCCGCTTGAGGCGTGAGTACGCCGCCGCCAGTGCAGTGGAGTTGTACCCGTTGCCGAAAGAGTTGCCGAAAGGGAGGCCACTGGCGTAAACGCTGAAAAATGCGCGCCGGGCACTGGTCGCAGTCGTATTCGATCGTGTTGTTTGTTGCGTCTTCGTTCGTTCGCTCACCGTCCCAAACAAAAAAACGGTAAGGGCCGTTTTCTTTGTGGTTTCGCCCGGCGTACCAATTGGAGGCGCCATCGTAGTCGGCATTGGCGCCGTAGAGATTGAGCAGCATGAAATCGGCGAAACTGACGATATCCAGTCGCGAGCAAATCGCCACGTATTCGCCATCTGAGTGGATTCCTTGATTGACGAGCGACATCAGTTCCTGCCAGGCTCGGTCGTCGCCGTCGACCATCTTATCGCCGTTTCTTGCATCGTAGTCGTCTTTGTCGCCGCCAAAATGGGTTGCTAAAAAGGGTGCACTTGGGCGCTCACACAAATTGTAGACGCCCCAATAGAGACCATTGAGCAGTACATGCACGTATCTCCCACGTGCCGATACATGTCCCATACTTGCGTACGTATCGCGCATCCATTGATCGCGAATGTAGTCGGCTCGCAAGCGTTCATTGCCGCCTCGATGCAACCACGAATTGTTGTTCCCGCCACGCAAGATGAGTGTGTCGAAGCTAGTTGTCGTTTGTTGGCTGGCGGACGCATCTGGTGGGAGAACATCGGCCGGGAAGAGCGGGAAGTTGAGCTCGGACGGTCCGTAACGCCGTTTAAATAGCAATCGCAGCGAGTGTTTGGGACTTTCTTCGGGGCGCCGATTCCATCCACCTTGGATTCGCAAGCCACAATCGGCCTGAACGTTTCGCAGCTTTGTCTGCTCGGAGCTTTTATCAGCGTTCGCACCATTCTGGTCACTTGATGCCGGCAGAAGAATTTCCATCGAAGCGGGCCGTTCCCATGTAACCCCACGTTCGGTCGGATTGGCGTAGATGCCGTGCTCGCTATCCAACAGATCATATGGATCGAGCACAAGCGATACAACGGCCAATTCAGTAAGACTTTTCAATAGGCGATCTCGGTTCGTCGAGAATTGGACAATATTCGCGTCGATGGAATAGTCAGCCGGTACCGGTCGCCCTTCGCGTTCTCCCCAGTGTCGCGGTTGATCATCCCCCTCTTGCCGCAGCATGGCCTCAGGAAAAAGATAAGTCGTGGTCACACACTGTGACTTGGTACCATCCGCGGCGTACGCGACCACACGCAGAACAGTCGTATCAGCAACTTGCAGCGGCGATCCGTAGCGAATGCCTGTGGCGGGTGTTGGTATGGTGCCATCTGTGGAGTAGTAGATGGTCGACCCGCTGCTAACGTCGTCGGTTGTCGTGATTGTCACCGTAACCGGCTCGCGGTAGATTCCTCGTGATGGCGTGACGGCAATCGGCAGCTCAGTGGCAGAACTCGTTGTGGCAGATTTCGTTGTCACAATGAGTGCCAGCGCGATGAGCCAACAGTTATGTAGCAGGAGCGTCTTCATATCGGCAGGCGTCATGTGGGCGGAGGCCTGATGTGGGCGGAGGCTTGGAGGCAATACAGGCCAACGTCGGCCGTCGTTAGGTGTTATTCTGCTTGCGAGTTGATTATATTCGGCAAGGGCGCACGCGCGAACGGGCGGGCACGGAACGCGGTTCTTGTCAGTCTATGGTACTTGATTGAGCACGAAAGGTGTGCATCGATGACGTTACGCATTGATCGGCGGACGGTAATGACGGGAACGATGGCCGCGAGCGTTGGCGCGATGGGCCAGCGAATATGGGGCCAGTCAGATACAAAGCCGCGGATCAAGGTCGGCCAAATAGGTGTCGGCCATGCGCACGCCACGAAGCTTTCGGTCTACCGAGAGTCGCCGGACTACGACGTTGTGGGGATCGTTGAACCAGATGCGGAATTGCGGCGCCGAGCGGAGGCGCAGGGGCCGTTTCGCGATTTACCTTGGATGACGGCCGAACAACTGCTCAATGTAACTGGCCTGCAGGTGGTGCTCGTGGAGACGCGCGTCCGCGATTCCCTGGCAATGGCGGAGATGTGTGTGGACGCGGGGATGCATATTCACTTGGACAAGCCAGCTGGCCAGTCACTGCCGCACTTTCAAAAAATCCTGGCCAACGCCGAGCGCCAAAGGCGGCTCGTACAAATGGGCTACATGTATCGCTACAACCCGGCTGTGGTCCTGCTTCGCCATTTCTTGCGTCAAGGTTGGTTGGGCGAAGTTTTTGAGCTTCACACCGTGATGAGCAAGGTGGTGGATGCCCGGTCGCGGGCCGAGTTGGCGGAGTATCCGGGGGGCATGATGTTTGAATTGGGTTGCCATATCCTGGACCTGACCATTGGCGTATTGGGCGAACCGGATGACGTCACGTCGTTCCGTCAACACGTATCGTCTTATGACGACAGCCTTATGGACAATATGCTGGCAGTGTTGCGATATCCGCGGGCGATTGCCACGGTCAAATCGAGCGCTCAGGAGGTGGAAGGGTTTGCTCGTCGACACTTGGTGGTGTGCGGTACGGAAGGGACTTTTCATATTCAACCGCTTGACGATCCGGCTGCTCGCGTCGCACTGTCGCAATCGCGTGGTGAGTATCAAAAAGGGAAGCAAGAGATCACGTTTCCGGAATACCGCCGGTACGTGGACGATGCCGCCGACATGGCGAGGATCATTCGGGGCGAGAAGGAGGCGGACTTCAGCTATCAGCACGATTTGGCCGTCCAACGCACATTGCTCAAGGCTTGCGGTTTACCGTTGGGGGCTTAACGGCCAGGTTCCATGATCGCGTTTCATGACCGCAATACTATGTGGTTCGAGGTATTGAATACTTGGTGGTTCGAGGTATTAAATACTTGGTGGTTCGGGGTATTGTCGCACAACGTGACTTGATGCATTCACAAAGCTTGGAGGAATCGATGGTGTTTTCGAATCGTCGTCATTTTTTGCAGGCAGCGTCGCTGGCCGCTATGTCGTACAACACGGCGTGGCGCAATTCTTCCTGTTCGGCGGCCGAAAGCCGTTCGGTACGAGTGGGGATCATCGGCAGTACGGGTCGTGGAGATTATGGGCATGGAGTGGACGTTGCTTGCACGAAGCTGGCGGGCGCGCAGATGATTGCGCTGGCCGATCAAGATGAAAATGGTCGCCAGGCGGCGCGGAAGCGCGTCGAGCCGCAACGCGTGTATGCCGACTTCCGCGAAATGCTACAAAAGGAGCAACTGGATATTGTGGCCATTTGCCCGCGATGGCTCGATCAGCATCACGAAATGATCACGGCCTGCGCGGAAGCCGGTTGCCACATCTACATGGAAAAGCCCTTTTGTCGCACATTGGCCGAATGCGATCAGGTTGTCGACTTACTTCAATCACGCAACTTGAAACTGGGCATTGCCCATATCAGTCAGTACTCGCCGGTGTTGGATGTCGTGAAGCAATTGATCGCGGAGGGGGAAATCGGAGATGTGCTCGAGTTGCGTGCGCGCGGGAAGGAAGATCGCCGCGGTGGCGGCGAAGATTTGTGGGTGTTGGGCTCCCATGTGTTCGGGCTGATGCGTTCCCTGGCTGGTGGAAATGCAATCGAGTGCAGCGCGACCGTCTTGCAGGGCGGGCATTTGGTGAAAAAGGCTGATGTGCAGGAGGGGGCCGAAGGAATTGGACTACTAACCGGTGACAATCTGCAGGCACGATATCGGTTTGCCAGCGGTGCATTTGGCCATTTCGCCTCGCGTCGTGATCGGGCCGGCAGTCCGTCGCGGTTTGCCATCCAGGTATTTGGGTCCAAGAGTGTCATTGAAATGGAGAGCGGGTACTTGGCGCCGGCATACATCTTGCGTGACAGCAGTTGGTCGCCGGGGCGATCGGGAAAGAGGTGGGAACAGATCACGTCGGCGGGAATCGGTCAGCCCGAACCGCGACAGGACGGCACGTATGAAGGCGGACACCTGGCGGCGCTGATTGATTTGCTGGCGGCGATTGAGGAGGACCGCGCAACCCGTTGCTCGGCCGAAGACGCTCGGGCGATTGTCGAGATGATCGCGGCGGTGTTTGAATCGCATCGCGTTGGCACGCCCGTGCCGCTGCCGCTCGAGACGCGTGTCAATCCGCTGGCGCTGATATCCTGAAACGACGTGTGACGCGAGCACCGCGTGATGGCTCGCGTAAGCGAAGACGTGCCCAGTGTCCGACACATAAGCTAACCGAATGCAAAAACCTGGCAGGGTACCAGAGTCCCCGTATCGTCGGTAAGTGCGGTGGTTGAGACGCGAGCGAAAGTGTTTGGATTCCAACGAAGATAGCAACGGTAGATCTTGAACATGCCAGCCTCCTGTGTGACAATTATGCGTGCGGACCAGCCGCAGTCTACGAGCTGATTCAAGTGAAAGTCAGTCATCCGCCACAGTTTATGAGTTTAAGGGAAAGCAATGAATGAAGAATCGATTGTATCTGCGGCGTTGCGAATCGAAGGCGACGATATGCGCGGAAAGTGGATTGCCGAGCAGTGTGGCGATGATCTGAAGCTATTACGTCGCGTACGAGAGCAAGTCGAACAGCGGCGAACGCGTGACGTTGAAGCCAACGACCAGGACGGAGAAAAGAGAAAGTCACCTACCGCGAGTGTCTTGGACGCGTTGAGTCGAACTCTTGGCGGAGTCCGTCCGAGCATTGTGTTGCGGGATACGCATACGCTCGGCGACGGAACGAATGAAGAGGAACTTAGTGGGCAATTCGACGTGGCTGCCGACGTGTCGCGAACGGCCAACGGCGTTCAAGTTGGAAGGTATGTGTGGCAAGACGAGATTGCTCGGGGCGGTATGGGGGCGATCATACGCGGCCGTGACACAGATCTGGGACGCGATCTGGCGATTAAGGTATTGTTGGAACGCCACAAAGACGACCCCGAATGCATGCGTCGATTCGTGGAAGAGGCGCAGATTGGTGGACAATTGCAGCATCCCGGAATCGTGCCGATTTATGAACTCGGACGCGCTGAAGACAATCGGCCGTTTTTTACGATGAAGCTCGTCAAGGGTCGAACGTTGTCGCAGTTGTTGAAGGACTCGGCGTCGGAAGACAATGAAATTGGGCGATTGTTAGCGATCTTCGAACAAGTGTGCCAGACCATGGCCTACGCTCATTCGCGTGGTGTGGTCCATCGCGATCTCAAGCCCTCCAACATCATGGTTGGGGCGTTCGGCGAAGTGCAGGTGATGGATTGGGGTTTGGCCAAAGTGCTGATGGTAGGCGATGCAGCGACGATAGACCGCACCGACGGCGCAGCGACTCAAGTCAGAGTCATCCGTACGGTCCGTAACAATAACAGCGATTCGACAGGCGGTGGCAGTTCGGAAACGCGGATGGGCCGAGTGATGGGGACGTTCGCCTACATGCCCCCCGAACAAGCATTGGGCGAGGTCGATCGGTTGGACGAGCGGGTTGACGTGTTTGCATTGGGTGCGGTTCTGTGTGAAATCTTGACTGGGCAGCCTCCCTATGTTGCGACGGATGCTCGGGACGCTCGCGAGGTGCATCGCATGGCGTGTGCGGGACGGCTCGAGGCTTGTTTCCAGCGTCTGGAGAATTGTGCGGCGAGCAGCGAGTTAGTCGCGATCGCCAAGTGTTGCTTGTCCGCGGAGGTACGAGATCGTCCGCGGCATGCGGGGAAAGTCGCCGAAGAGATGGCGACGTACAACCGTCGAATTCAGGAGCGGCTTCGAACGGCCGAGCACGAACGGATCGAATCGGAGACACGCGCCGCCGAAGCCGTACGTCGCCGCCGATTATATACGTTTATCAGCGCACTGATCGTTGTGATGGGGTTGGTTGCGGTCGGTGCGGCATTGATGATGGCACAATTGGCGCACGAAAAGGGGGAATTAGCCTTAGCCGAGCAACAGAAGAGCGATGACCTGGAGGCGTTGGCTAAGAGCGAGCAGGTGACGCGACTGGCCAACACTTCGTTTATGTTGATGGACGAACGTCCGGTTGTAAGCACGCTGTTGGCGATCGAGGCCGTTAAACAAAGTCAGGAGTATTTTGGCAACGTCTTGCCCGTGGCACATGAGGCACTGTTGAACAGTGCAAACAATATTTCGGGAATTCCATTAGTATCTGGGTTGGCCGAAATTCACAACGTGTATGTGACGGATAGATGGCTCATTTTGCAGGGAACAGAGGTTGTTCGCGTCTGGGATATTTCGCAAGTGGCGCGGACGGGGTTGTTTCCAGAGCCGATTGAGATAGGTGACAAAGGTGCAAAGATAACGTCGTGTGTGGTAAGTCGCGACGGCAATCGGTTGGTTGTCGTCAATCCGGATTTGAAGGTAGTTGACCTGGCGGAAGGTTCGGGTGAATTAACAGTCATCGATTGGACTTCAGACAGCGAGATCACACTGGCGGGTATGGATGCCAGCGGGCGTTGGCTAGTCACATCAACGAAGGGCGGCTCGCTGGACTTGCGAGATTTAAACTCCCCACCTACGTCCGAGGTGCGTGTGCTCGGGCGAAGTTTAGGGAAGGCAGCGCGTATGCACGTTGCTGCCAATGGGCATCGTGTTGTGTCCGAACACGTGAATAAAGACGATGAGCGGATTGCGTATGTTTGGAATCTACAGGATCGCGAATCCACCGGTCCGGAACTTTCTACAGAAGGGATGTGGATTTTTCGTGCCAGATTGAGCGATGATTCGAGGTGGCTGACGATTGAAGGGGGAGGAATACGCGTATGGGATCTTGAGCAAAACGAAAACAGATACCAGTTTCCACTGCCAGAGGATCTCGGAGCGTCGTGGCCAAGGATCGCCAACGGGTGGATGATCGTTGTTGGCGCAAACTCCACGAAAGTCTACGGTGTAAAAATGGAGGACATAGCACAGCAGCGCTTTACCGTCGAATGGAATGTACATCACGAAGGTGTGTCGCCCATTGAGACGAGTCGCGACGGGAAGTGGATTATTACCGGTGGACGAGACGGTGAAGCCATGATCTGGGATATGGATGCGATCGGTCCGAATTATCAACCAATCGCGCTCGGGTCACATGACTTGGACATTAGCGTTGCCGTCAGTGCCGACGGACGGCGTTTCGCAACGGTGGGAACCGATGGTACGGTTCGCTTGTGGAATAATCCGGTCGGACCGATTGCCAATTCATCATTGGCGATGCATGGCTATGACGAAAGCTTCCCGGCATTTGCGGTCAGCCAAAATGGCCGATGGATTTGTGTATCGGGACGCGATGGATCTGCCAAGCTTTGGAGTGTGGATGACGGCTATGGACTGCCGACCGTGCGGATTTTGAAGGGGCATACGGCACAAATCTATAAAATCACGATTAGTTCCGACAATCGTTGGCTGGTGACTGCGAGTTTGGACGAGATGGTGCGGATTTGGGACCTTACAAAAGAGAAGCCAGAAGAATCGCCGATTGTGTTCAACCCAGGGCAGGGACGGCTGTTCTATGCTGCCGTAGATGTTACCCACGGCAGATTGATTACGGTTGGTTTCGACAGCCGTGACGAACTTGTCAAAGCGTGGAGTTTTCCTGATCTCCATGCGAAACCGCCAACTGTAATGCTAAAGAAAGCAGAAGACGAGGGTAGTAATCGAAGGGTATGCCGCGTTGCCCTATCGAATGACGATGGTTGGCTCGCTGTTGGCATGTGGTCACGAAACACTTGGGTTTGGGATTTGAATCGACCGGATCAGATGATGGCACGTCGCCAAATTGTGGGTGAGGCAACGGTTCAATTTGGAATGACGCTAGATTCCCATTCGAAGCGACTCGTCACAGGTGGGATGGGTAGTCCGAATGTGACCATGGTGAAATTGGACCACGAAGTTCGTAACGCTAAAACCATTTCCATTCGGCCGCCTGGGAATGACGACACATGGCTTGGCTTACTCAGCCCCAACGAAGAATGGTTGTTCTTGTCGCGCTCTCGTACGTTGGCCGAACTAAGGAACGTCCGCACCGGTAACGCGGTGCCGCGCCTTATTCAAGGTCACCGCGGCGCGCAGGTTGGCGCAATGAGTCCCGACAGCCGGTGGCTTGTTATGGGGACACGACGTGACGGTGTGCTGTGCGATCTCACGGCGGAACATCCCGAATTGGCAACCATGCACTTGCGTACGCATCGCGGGGGAGTTTGGGAATGTGCCTTCACCAATGATAGTCGCTGGCTGATCACCGACAGCAACGATGGGACCGTGAGGCGTTGGCCAATGGATATGAATTGGCTGGTTGATTACGCCCAACGTATGGCGTGTCGCGAGCTGACGCAGGAGGAACGAAAATACTATAAAGTAGATTTCAAACTGAATTCGGACGCAGATTGACATTCCGCAGAGCGCGGGAACAACGCAGACGGAACCTTGCCGCTGGTCCCACGCGACGCCTACTGGGCGTGGGGGTTGTACGACAGTTTGATTGTTGTGGTCCCGTCGCTGGATATGGTTGTCGTGCGAGGAGGGGAGGGGGGCAAACAGTGGCCGCGGGACGCAGAAGCCGACCACTATGAAGTGCTGCGACCGTTCCTTGAGCCGTTGGTCGCTGCTGCATTGGGCCATACCGGCGAACCACCCTATCCACATAGTGACCTGATAGGCAGTGTGCAATGGGCGCCGAAAGACGAGATCGTGCGAATGGCTGAAGGGTGCGACAACTGGCCCATCACCTGGGGCGATGATGATTTGCTGTACACGGCATATGGCGATGGCTGGGGATTTGAGCCTCACGTTGAACATAAATTGAGCCTCGGATTGGCGACCATTGCCGGCCAGCCGACACTGTTGTCCGGCAGCAACTTGCGTTCTCCTACCATCGAACAAGTCGGTCAAGGGCGTGAAGGCAAAAAGGCCAGCGGGATGCTGATGATCGATGGCGTCTTGTATTTACTGGTCCGCAACTGCGACAATTCCCAGTTAGTGTGGTCGACCGATCATGGCGTCACCTGGAAGTCGTGCGATTGGACGTGGAGCGAGAGCTTCGGTTGCCCAACGTTTTTGAATTTCGGCAAGAACTATGCTGGCGCGCGGGACGAGTTCGTTTATATCTACTCGCCCGACAGCGACAACGCGTATGACGCGGCCGATCGCATGCTGTTGGCTCGAGCGCACAAGCATCGTCTGTTGGACGAGGACGCTTACGATTATTTCGCTGGGTTATCGAGCGAAGGGGAACCGAGTTGGTCGAAAAGTATTGCCCGTCGCAGCACGGTCTTTGAACATGCAGGTCGTTGTTATCGCGGTAGCGTGTCGTACAATGCTGGAATCGGCCGGTTTCTTTATTGCCAGGTGCTGCCGCAAAGTCGCGACGCACGGGGGCCGCGATATGAAGGTGGCTTTGGGATTTACGAGTCGCCCGAGCCATGGGGGCCATGGCGGACGGTGTACTTCACCGAGCATTGGGATGTTGGGCCAGGCGAATCGAGTTCGTTGCCCACGAAGTGGATGAGTGCCGATGGCACGAGCATGTACTTGGTCTTTTCTGGAGACGACTGTCTTTCGGTCCGCAAGCTGATGATCGATTTGAAACGGTAATGTTACACCGCTGTCCCCAGCCGTTCCCGCGTTGCGATCAATACCACGAACACCATTGCCACTGCGAGCGTTGCCGTGGCGGGTTCGGGTACCGACACCAGTGCGGCATCCGCGCTTGAGCTGCCGAAACGATCTTTCCATATCGTGTAGTCCGCAGCGTCCACGACGCCATTGCCGTTGCCGTCGGCGGCCAGGTGGAAACCCGACGTACCGAAAGAATCTTTCCAGACTGTATAGTCAGCGGCGTCGCGAGTGCCGTTGAGGTTGTAGTCGCCAAATAACGGCAGGGAATTGGTCACAAGGTAGACGACACCATTGCGTTTGGACGTAATGTACATCTCGCCAAAACTCCCTTCACCGAATCGCGTATCCGAACGATTGCTGCTTAACAGGGTCCGAAAGTCGTCGAACATTTGCGCGGCTGTGTCGGGGTTGTTGTCGTGGTCCAACGCCAAGTGCACTTGAGATAAGACGGCCTGGGTTAAGTCAGATGGCTGGTCACGATCGGGATTGGAGGCGTCCAGCTGAGTCACTGCATCGATCATGTCGCTTAGATCGGCGTGGTAGACGTTCCCGTCGTGGGTGGCGAAATTCATCAGGAACAGCTGGTTGCGCAATGTTGGATCGGCGCTGTTGCTGAGGACAAACCCTGTCGCGATGGCATTGCCCGACGAGACCTGGCTGACATTGGCGTCATGGTCGAACTGAGCGACGGGATAAATGTATTGGAAATCGGCTTCGTTGGCCGGCAGGTCGCTCAGCCCAGTGATATAGCCGGCGTCGGCATTGGAGTCGGGCAATTGTCGGTGCACGAACGTCCCTTCACGTTCGGTCCAACCATAATTGCCACCAGCCACCACGAGATCAACTTCCTCGATGTTGTTTCGACCGATGTCGCCGACCAAAATATGAACGTGTCCAGCTGCATCTTGGTTGAACGAATAGGTGTGTGGGTTGCGAAAGCCATAGGCGTAGATTTCCGGCAGGACGCTGCCGTTGGTGCTATCGGCAAACGGATTCGTGTCGGGGATCGTATAGCGAGAGTCGCCGGATGCGAGCGGGTTGATACGAATCATCTTGCCCAGGGCATTGTCGAGGTCCTGTGGATCGTCGGTGGGTGAGTGCTTGATGTTCGAATCGCCGTGCGTCATGTAAAGCAAGCCGTAGTCTTCGTCGCCGGGACGGGCATAGGGGTTGAACCGGGCCTGCTTGATGGGATGGTCGTAGACGGGCATTTTGACGCGGAAGAGCTCCCGATACGATGTTGTTTCCAATTGAAATGTATCGGGATCGATTGTCCATTCCGCCAGTACGCCATCGCCGGTTACGTTGCCACCGCGTTGGCTGTTTCCCAAGTAGAAGGTATTGGCCGCGTTGATTGGTGTTTGAGCGAGATAGGTCGTGTAGGCTTTACCGTAACCGGGAGTACCCGCGTGAGAAAAATCGGGGTGAAAAGCAATCGATTGAAGTCCCTGTTGCCCAGAGTTGCCGGACATGGATCGCCCTGTGGCTTGCTGGATGGCCGTGGCAAGATTTAGTCGGAGTGTGGCGTTGCCGCTGACCTCGTTAACGGCGGGCAATTCGAAGACGGCACCTTCCTGGGTCGTTGCGTAGGTCGTACCGTTGAGGGTAGTGATCGAGATTAAGTCGTTAAACCCGTTTGGCATACGCGCAAACGGTACCAGTTGCAGCGTGACGCCCGAGAAGTCAATATTATCGTTAAGTAGATCTTGAGCCCAGAGGTGCGGGCCGGTGGTGGCGATGAGGATGGCGGCAAGGTGACAGGCTAACGTGAGATGTCGAACGCGGGTCGAACTTGCTAAGGTCATTAGTACCTCATGACTTCAATGGAAAGATTGGTGTGAAGCAATGAGTTTACCCACAAATGGTGTCATCGTTCAAGCAAATGAACGTCGTTTTTGCGGGCATCGCGGGTTGATGTTCGCCGCCGTCGGCCTCGGGGGCGTGTTGAGCATCATGGCCGTTGGGGTCAGTTGTGCTCAATGGCAACGAGGGCCACGACAGTCCCGAGCCAACCGCGATGATTACCCGACATGGGAGATCGACGAGCGGTTCAAAGACGACGTGTTCACGTTCGCACGGATTCAATACGATTCCGGAGGATACGGTCGACGGGGGCGGAATTGGGACAACGACTACCCGGATTGTGATTGGAATTTTTCCGTGCGGTTGCACGAACTGACATCGCTACAAGTCAATCCCAATGGCAGGGTGTTGCGATTGACCGATCCAGAACTGTTCGATTTTCCGTTCATCTACATGTCCAATGTCGGGAATATGCAGTTGAGCGATCCGGAAGTGTTGGCGCTACGCCGTTATTTGATCAATGGCGGATTCCTCATGGCTGACGATTTCTGGGCACCAGCAGCCTGGCGACACGTCTATCAGGAAATGAAACGTGTCCTTCCCGACTGCGAACCCAAGGAACTGACAGCCGAGCACGAATTGTTTCACCTGGTCTATGACCTCAAAGGCACGCCTCAGGTACCCAGCATCTTGGCGTGGCGGCAAGGGGATACGTTTGAGTACTGGCACGGTGACCCCGAAGGGGATGAGGCCCCGCACTTCTGGGCCTATTCCGATAGCAACGGCCGGCTGATGGCGCTGTGCTGCCACAATAACGATATTGGCGATGGCTGGGAACGCGAAGGAGAAAACGTCGAGTACTTTCACGAGTATTCCGAACGGGTCTCGTACCCATTGGGAATCAATATTGTCACGTATGTACTCAGTCATTGATCGTTGAGCGTCATATAGCTCCGGCCGTGTCCCCAGCGGAATCACACGGCCTGGCGATGCCAATGCGGGTAGATAGGCCAAATCGGTTGGACACGGCGGAGCGCTCGGGGACGCATTGATTACGGCCTTGGGCCTGCCGCGTGAGCGACATCGTGAGCGACATG
>JAGQPD010000555.1 GCA_020426865.1 Planctomycetales bacterium | reverse complement strand
GATTGAGGAGTTGCTGTTGAGCTTGCCGGAGGTCTGCCAAGAGTTGCCAGAGATCATTCGTCACCAGGTGGAAAGGAAACGCGCAGCATGAGTGGGCGTCGCATTGGAGTTACTGGTCCGCACGGGTTCATTGCCGGTCACTTGATTGAGCGACTCGGTCGTGAACCGAACGTCGAAGTCGTTACCGCTGACCGGGCGACGTTTGCCGACCCACGGTTGTTGCGCGAATTCGTGACCGGTTGCGATGCAATTGTCCACTTAGCGGGCGTGAACCGAGGGGTGGACGAAGAAGTCCAGCGTGCGAATCACGAGTTAGCCGATCAGCTGGCCGAGGCGATCGAGGCGACGGGCGCGAAACCGCACTTGTTGTACAGCTCATCGACGCAACGGAGCCGTGGCAACGTCTACGGTGACGCGAAGCAATATGGTGAGTCGCGGTTCACGGAGCTCGCCGTGAGCCACGACGTACCGGTTACGGTCCTGGTCATTCCCAATGTCTACGGACCTGGCTGCAAGCCGTTTTACAACTCCGTCGTGGCCACGTTTTGTCATCAGTTGGCTCACGGCGAGACCCCGCAGGTGCTGACGGATCGGCGGGTCGAGTTTGTTGGCGTCCGCGAGTTGATCGAATTCATCTGGCGGCACGTCAGCGACCGTCCCTATAACCCCAGAATCATGTGGGTACCGGCCGGGGCACAGTTGGGCGTGAGTGAGCTGTTGGCGAAATTAGTTCGGTTTCGGGATGACTTTCTTCAGCGGCACGTCGTACCGGATCTTGCGCATCCGCTGGATGCCAGCTTGTATGCCACATTTCTGTCGTACGTCGACCTTGATCGGCACCGTCACCGTCCCCAGGTTCACGCAGACGACCGGGGAAGCCTCTATGAAATTATCAAGTTGGCCAACGGCGGGCAGGTCTTTTTCTCGACCACCAAGCCAGGCGTGACACGTGGCGATCACTACCATACACGCAAGGTGGAATGGTTCTGCGTCTTGAAGGGGGAGGCGGTTATTCGTTTGCGACGGGTTGGGCAACGTGAGATGCGCGAGTTCCACGTGAGCGGCGAGAGCCCTGAGTTTATCTCAATTCCAGTATTCCATACGCACCATATCGAAAACATCGGCGACGGCGAGCTGCTGACCATGTTCTGGTGCAACGAAATTTTTTCCGCCGATGACCCCGATACCTTCTTCGAAAAGGTCGCGTGATGCAGAAACCGTTGAAAGTAGTCACCGTACTTGGCACTCGGCCGGAAATCATCCGTCTCTCGCGCGTTATGGCGCTGCTCGACCAATATGTGCAACACGTCCTTGTGCATACCGGCCAGAATTCCGACTATGAACTGAACGAAGTTTTCTTTCAGGATCTGCAGGTCAAGCAACCCGACTATTTTCTGGGCGTTGGGCGGACGTCACTAGGAAAAATCCTCGGTGACGTGCTGACAAAGTCCGAGGAGGTGCTGCGTGATGAACGCCCGGACGCCGTATTGATTTTGGGCGATACCAATAGCGCATTCGCCGGGATCATGGCCCGCCGCATGAAGATCCCGCTGTATCACATGGAGGCTGGCAACCGCTGCTTCGACTTCAATGTCCCCGAAGAACTCAACCGACGGATCATTGATCACATCAGCGACTTTAACCTTGTCTACACCGAACACGCTCGGCGAAACCTGCTATCCGAAGGCATTCATCCGCGCCGCATCTACCTCACCGGTTCGCCAATGCGCGAAGTGCTCGATGCCAATCGTGCCGGCATCGGTAAGTCAAATGTCTTGAAACGTCTGAATGTATCGCCGGGGCAGTTCTTGTTGGTCAGCATGCACCGTGCAGAAAACGTGGATATCCCCGACCATTTGACGGCCCTGCTGAAAGTCATCAACACACTGTGCCAAAAGTATGGCTACCCTGTCATTGTGAGCACGCATCCACGCACCCGCCAGCGGCTCGAAGGGCTTGACTTTCCCACCGATCCGCTCGTCCAGTTCCTCAAGCCGTTTGGATATCACGACTACGTCCGGCTGCAAATGGAGGCGTTTTGCACGTTGTCCGACAGTGGCACCATCAGCGAAGAAAGTTCGATCCTTGGCTTTCCCGCCGTTACCATGCGTACCGCCATGGAACGGCCCGAAGCAATGGACTCGGGGCATATTGTATTGACCGGGCATGATGCCGGAACGATCCTGCAGTCGATCGAGTTCGTCACTCGTAATCGCGATCATGATCGACTTCATCCGATTGCTCGCGAATATGAAGTGGGAAACACATCCCATCGCGTTGTCAAGCTGATCCTCGGGACGTCGAAGTTGGGTCACCTGTGGGACGGAATCGTTGCCGCTTAATTTGTGTTAGGGAAATCGTTTCGTGCGAATTTTGGCGATCTATCGACACTACTGGCCCGACACCACGCCGTATGCTCGGATCCTCCGCACGATTCTCGAGCACCAGGTGGAACGCGGCCACGAAGTTCACGTGATCACGGCACAGCCTGGTTACAACGACATTCAGCATGCGCGGCAACCGTGGCGCGAATCGCTGGGCGGTGTCGACGTGCATCGCATCCGGCTGTTGCCAGAGCGAAAGAGCTGGCGGCTGCTGCGATCCTTTAACTTCGCGTGGTTTCTTTTGCGGGCGACACTGCATGCCGTTTGGGCCCGTAACTACGACGTGATTGTCGCGAACAGTCACCCGCCAGTGCTGATGGGGATCGTACTCCGAATCATCAAGGGGGTGACCGGCATACCGTACATCTATCATTGCCAGGACTTGCATCCCGAGAGTGCTCAACTGGGCGGCCAGTTGAGGGCCGGCTTCATCTATCAACAATTGTTGGGGGTCGACGCACAGAATTGTCGGCAGGCACAGCGCGTCGTGGTGTTGTCGGACGACATGTGGGAAACGATCGAGGGGCGGGGAGTCGAAACGGAAAACGTAAGTGTCATCAACAATCCGCCGTTGGACGTCGGAGACGGTCCGTCGCTGGAATTGCCATCCATATTTCACGACCCAGAGGCGTTTTACGTGCTATTTGCCGGAAACCTGGGGATATTCCAGGGATTGGATGTCCTAGTCAAGGCGGTCCGATTTCTGCCGCAGCGGGTGCCGGTGCGACTGATTTTTATGGGAGAAGGTCTTGCCAAGCCGGCGCTGATGGAAGAAGCTGGCTTGCTATTGGACGAGCGGATTTTCTTCTTGCCGCATCAGCCGGTGGAAGTGGCACTTGCCGCCATGCGCGAGGCAGATCTAGGGGTGGTATCGCTGTTGCCGGAGATTTATCGGTTTGCATTTCCCAGCAAGAGTATGATGTATCTTTCGGCGGGCTGCCCGCTGCTGACGATCATGGAACCTGACAGCGAATTAGCGAAGGTGGTACGCGAATATCGGTTGGGGTACGTAGCCAATCGGCGTTGGCCGCAGATTGTGGCCAATTTGATTGAGCAGGCTTGGCGCGAACGCCACACCTGGACGGCGGCGCGGCGCGCCGAGATCCAGGAGGTCTGCGATGCCCTGTACGGACGGGACAGAATGTTGTCGCAGTGGGACCGGGTTTTGTCCGTCTGCGATCCAGAAGCAAATCGAGAGTTTACGCCGGCCGAATGGCCAAAGGTTGTCCAAGGGGACGCGCCGAAGCATGTCGTAGCAAACGACGTGTTCGTTCAGCAACCAAACGCGGCGGGGGAGAACCTGACGGGCGAGGAAGAGCGACGAGGTGCGTAGCATGCAGCCAGTTGTCATCATCGGTGCGGCGCGATCCGGTACGAATATGCTGCGCGATACGCTCACCCAATTGCCCGGCGTGGCAACCTGGCCGTGCGACGAGATCAACTATATCTGGCGGCATGGCAATGCCGGCTATCCATTGGACGAGTTTCCGGCAGAAAAGGCTTCGCCGAAGATCAAGCGTTACATTCGTGGGTATTTCGACCGATTGGCGCGCCGCTGCAACGCCCATTGGGTCGTCGAAAAGACCTGTGCCAATTCACTTCGTGTGCCGTTCGTCGATGCCGTGTTACCGGATGCAAAATATATCTTTCTCGTGCGGGACGGCCGCGATGTCGTCGCCAGTGCCATCCAGCGATGGACAGCCAGCCTCGAGCCGGGATACATCCTCCGGAAGGCATGGTATGTCCCCTGGTCGGACGTGCCCCGGTATGCCGTTCGCTACTTCGGGCACCGGGTCTATCGCGTGTTTTCCGCCGAGAATCGATTGGCCAGTTGGGGCCCGCGATTCCGAGGCATGACCGAGTGGCAGCGGTCTCGATCGCTCCCAGAACTGTGTGCCGAACAATGGCGGCGTAGCGTCCGACTGGCCAGTGACGCATTGCATGGGATCGCACAGGATCGCGTTGTTCGTTTGCAGTATGAGGAGTTCGTTGCCGATCCCCAAACGGCACTGCAACACGTCGTGACGTTTCTCGAGGTACCTTGCACGCATCAGCAACTTGGTGAGTTGACCAGTGGGATCCGCCCTTCGAGCGTTGGGAACTGGTGCCGGCAGCTGGAGCCGAATGTGGTCCGCAATGTGACAGCGATCATGGCTCGAGAGCTGCAGGAATTTGGCTATTCGGAAAAGGTCGCTGGAGATGGCCAGGATGGCCGGGGAACCGAGCAGGCCGCTTAGCTTCGTGTCAAGGCAAGGGTGCCGATATGTTGTCGCAATGGAATCGGTTTGTGAAGCGGACGTTTGACGTCGTCGCCGCGGCGCTCGGGCTGGTCTGCACCGGGTGGTTGATTCTGTTGGCCGCGGTTGTGGCTCGATGGGATACCGGTTTGAGTGGCTTTTTTCGACAGACCCGACTGGGCCTGCATGGCAGGCCGTTTCAAATTCTCAAGATTCGGACCATGCGGAATATCGATGGATTGACCACGACCGTCACGACGGCAAGGGACCCGCGCATCACACGCATCGGGTGCTTCTTCCGCCGCACTAAGATCGACGAACTTCCTCAACTCATTAATGTCCTTGTGGGAGATATGAGTTTTGTGGGTCCCCGGCCCGATGTGCCAGAGTTGATGGAAGGCCTGTCGGGCGACGACCGAGTGGTACTGAGCGTTCGACCGGGGATAACCGGACCGGCGAGCATCAAATACCGGAATGAAGAAGAGCTACTGGCACAACAGGCCAACCCAGACCAGTACAATCGCATGATCCTGTTCCCGGACAAGACACGAATTAACCGCCGATATGTCGAGGACTATTCGCTCTTGCGAGATCTTATCTATATCTGGGACACCGTGGCTGGCCAGCGTTCCGCTCGAAGCGACGAGTTGGAGGGGCAGCCGCGACCGGACGTTACGCGGCGCGCGGCGTAGCGACTTTGGCAATGGATCTGGTAACTCACTCTTTTGGACTACAATGCATACAGCAAGTTCTAGCTCGATCGTTGTTTCCGGCAAAACGAAACACTTAGGTACCATGACAACTTCCCCAACACATTCCTGCCCTGCGGCGGCCCCCTGGCCCTTCTTCAGCGACGACGAGATCGCGACAGCGGAGCGTGTGTTGCGTTCGGGCAAGGTCAACTATCTGACCGGTGAAGAGGGGCGACTCTTTGAGCAAGAATTTGCGGAATACGTCGGAACAAAACACGCGATCGCTCTGGCCAACGGCACGTTGGCGCTGGAGTTGGCGTTGCAAGTGCTGGGAATTGGCGCCGGCGACGAGGTCGTTGTTACTCCCCGATCGTTCATCGCGTCCGCAAGTTGCGTGGTGACACGCGGAGCGACGCCGGTGTTCGCCGATGTGGATGCCGATTCGCAATCGATCAATGCCGAGTCGATTCGGCGCGTGTTGACGCCGCGAACGCGGGCAATTATCGCCGTCCATCTTGCCGGCTGGCCGTGCGACATGGATCCCATCATGCAGCTGGCAGAAGAACACGGGCTGTATGTGATCGAAGACTGTGCTCAGGCACATGGCGCTCGATATCGTGGGCGGCCGGTCGGATCGATCGGCCATTTCGGCGCGTTCTCTTTCTGCCAGGACAAGATCCTGACGA
>JAGQPD010000554.1 GCA_020426865.1 Planctomycetales bacterium | reverse complement strand
AAACTGGTCTCGCAGCCATTGGTGCCATTGTTGGCTCACCTGTGTTACCGTTTCCTCGTCCGCCGACAGTGAAGTGGTGCTGTTGCCCGTCCATTCCGAGTAACGAGTCGCCCACAATGCAGCATGCAGATCGTGGCACAACAGCTCTTGGATCCTGATCGCTCGCTTGTCGGGGCGTTCGTCGGCAACGAATTGCCGGACTTCATCCGGAGTTGGTAGTTGTCCGGTCGTTGTTTGCGTCAAGCGTCGCAGAAACTCGGTGTCCGAACTAGCTGCCGCCGGGACGATGCCTCGCGAACGAAGCTTGGCGAACACATGCTTGTCGATAATATTCGCGTCAACGGTATTCGTGTCGATCGCGGGACGTGCGGCCAACGTGACCGGTGCCGCCGGATCCGCTACAGTAGCCGGCGGTGCGCCAATGATGATTACTACGGTTAAGAGTGCGCCAGTCATGGTTTATGGCTGTGGTTGGAAGGTACCGGTGACAGTCTCATCGCTTGTGCCGTCAGGTGGATCGCTCTTCGCAGCTGGTTTTACAATGAACTCAACGTCGAGATTCTGTCCTTCCTCGAGTTTCACCTCTTGAGGCGTCGTCTCGAACCCGTCCTTCTTGACCGTGACTGTGATCGTTTCGTCAGGCAGCAGTTGCGACGACCGATGGCGACCGTCCGATTGAGCTTCGAAACTGACTTGGCTACCCGTCGTGTACATTGTCATTTCTTCCGATTCGTTGGCCGGAGTTGTATAGGTGACGATCGGCGTAACGTCGCGGACAACTCGGCCCTGCTGGTCGACGGCTTTGACCATTAATATCGGAGCAGTGTATCGCACGACCTCGAATCCGTAGATATCATCCTCGACGGTTCCGAGCGATACGTTACGACCACGATGCAATGGTTCATCGCGACTCATACGCCACTTCAGCGCACTGTGTTCGTTCGTGATTAGATCCATTTTGGCTTCGCGCAAGCCGTGTGGTATCTTAAGTTCGAACTTGCCGTCCTTGCCGGGTGTCGAGCTGCGAGTGAAATAGAAACCATCGTTAATGCGGCCAAACAGCATCACTTCGTGCCCAGAACGCGGCTGGTTCTCACTATCCAGATAAGTCCCCTGAAGCACGACATACGGCACGGCACGAATTGTGATCTGCAGTGGTTTCTTATCGGCAACCTTGATCGATTGCCGTAGGAATACGTCTTTCAATGGCGGTGGGTCGTACTGTCCTTCTTCCGAATTGGGCTCCACCTCCAAGCTGTATTCTCCGTCAGGGAGCGACGGCAACGTGAACGTGCCATCGTCCTCGGTAACAACGCGGCGACCAATATTGTTCGCCACCGCATTTGAATTCAAATACTCGTCGGCCTCTTCGCCGTCGCCACGTCGTCGGGCGTCGATGCGGACGTTCGCTACCGGTGCGCCGTTCACATCAAGCACGTGGCCGGTGACATTCGCCCCGAGTTCCGTCCTGATCGTTCCCCAGTCGCCGCGCCGATCGCGAATACGAAGAGCCTGCGGTGCAAAGTTGGCCGGTTTAATCCACAGCACTCCATCGCCGGGGGTCGGCGGAACGATCCGGAAATGGCCATTGCTGTCGGTCGTGGTCTTGTCGAACGATCCGGCCGGAAAACCAGTTGCCTTGTCCGAGGCGGAATACATCGCGATCTCGACATCGGTTAAGGGCGTTCCGTCAGGCGATACAACAGTGCCCTCAATCGCCTTGCCCGGCCAGAGCTTGATTTGTGTATAGAAGGGCAACTCGCCCAATTCCAGATTCTTGCGAATCATGCCGTGCGAATAGCCGCTACGTCCCTTCGCCGCAAAGTCAGGATGATTCGCTTCTACTTCGATGTACAAACTGCTCTCCGCCGTCTGTTCCGGTGGAAGCGTAAAGCTGTACATGCCGATGGCATTCGATTCGTGTTCGGTCACCTCGATTGTACTCCAGCCGCCAGTTTTGGGATCGCGACTCAGTTTATGATGGACCTTCACGGTCGCCCCGGAGATTGGCATTTCGGATGTCGCATCGGTGACAAAGCCATAGTACGTAATACTGCCATCTTCGTGCTCTTGACAACAGACTTTAAGGAGTTCAGCGACCTGCGGCTTCGCAATGTCGGTGATGAGCTGCAGTAGTTCGGCCGGCGTGACCGTCTCCTTAGATGCATCGGCAGCGACCTCGTGCTGACTCTCGCGTGTCGGTTCTCGGCCCGCAGCGGATGGCTCGTCGGCAATCGCCCGAGCTTCAAACCGGACAGCGGAACCGGCCACGCCAACGACGATGGCGAAAGTCGCTACCGCTATCGTTTGAAGCGGCGAGCAGAATAGCCGAGTCACTCCGTTATGGCGCAATAAGCACTCAACTCGTTTCCGGAGCTGCGAGTGTTTGTCGCTGATCCCCAGTGCCAGCTGCGGTTGCGGCCGTTGACTGTCGCGCGCCAGCCTCACCAGAAATTCGGCATAATCGGCAACCGATTCGCCGTGGCCAGCGGCCCGAGCGTCGGCAAGCTGGTCCATGGAAACGAGAAGTGTGCGGCGTGCCGCCCAGAACAAGGGATTATAGTAAAGAAAGAAGTGCAAGCAGACAGTCAATTGCCAGCTCCATGTGTCTCGTCGCTCGATATGCGCCCATTCGTGGGCCAAGAAGTATCGGAGCCGCGCGTTGTCGTCGTCGTCCGTTACGACGGATGCCGGCAACATGATGACCGGGGACCAGAGCCCCCAGGCGATGGGCGTTCGTATTTGCGTACTCGTACGCAACTGAATACTGTTAGACCTCTCTCCGGCAATCGTGGCAAATTCGCGAGCGATCCGCGCCGGCACTTCGCGACTCGCACGGTACATTCGCCAGAGTCGCAAGCGGGCAACGCACCAGCGTACCAGGCACAAGGCGACCCCCGCCAGATAGATCATCGTGACGATGAGTGTTACCAAGGACAGCCAGTCGGTGCGAGCCGATGTGGAGCTTGATGCGACTGCCGGGAGAGACTCGCAAGTGTCACTGTGGTGAGTGGACGATTCAGTAGCGATCAAATCGGCGGCAGAGTCACTGGTCGTGAATTCGCCTGTTGTGCGAGCTTCCCGCGGTTGGCCGTCGCGTTCGAAAGATGCGCGTGGCGGTGCGTCAAATGACGGAAGGGAAGGGGAGACGCCGTTTTCGTGCGCAATGCCGGGAGGCCGCGTCGCAATGGGAATCGCCAACTTCCATTGTGAAGGCAGTGCCGTCATGAAAAGCGATACTAACGTCACGCCGACAGCCCATTGGAGGACTCGCAGCCGATCCACCGGCTGTCGACATGCGGCGGCAACGAGGTAACCGATGGCGAGCAGCACGGAGCTGACGATGGCGCTTTGGATCATCCATGAAAACAATGGCGATGCCCATGGCAGAAGAGACGACATGGCGATTTTCTCCCCGTTTGCGCAGCGTTAATGGTGTACTGTGTGCCCTGAATTGCACTTGTGTCACGTGCGTCGCTGTTTCTTGCGAGCTTGTTGGATTAGCGCCTCGAGCTGATCGAGCGTCTCCGGCTGGATTTTCTCGGCCGTAAGCATGTTCAACACAAGATCATTGACCGAGCCGTCGAAGACTTGTCGAAGAAAGCGAGCGACCTCTTGCTTCCGCGTATAGACCGGGCGATAGATCATCGTCCGCCCGTCCCGCCGGTGCTGAACAAGACCCTTCCGGTCCATGATCCGCAATTGCGTTTGCACCGTGTTGAAGTGGATACTGCCGTCCGGTGCCATCCGATCCAGCACCGCCCGGACGCTCCCCTCTCCCAGTTCCCACAAGACCTTCAGGATCTCGATCTCTTTGTCCGTTGGATTGGTCATCGCAAAACTCCCTGCAAATCGTTCACCTAACATATTAGGTTAGGTGCCGGTATGTCAAGGGGGCGGGGGATTTTTCTCACATAGCTCCGGCCGTGTCCAAAGCGCAATCACAAGCCCAAGCCATGGCCAATACGGGTAACCAAGCCAAACCGGCCGGACACGGCGGAGCGATTCGGGTTGCAGCGGAGCGATCCGGGTTGCACTGGACACGGCCAAGGCCGCGATCACCGCTGTTCATTTTGCGTTGCCGATTGAGCGGGTCTCCCGGTATCGCTCCGACGATCCCGGCTGAATTGCGTTCGACCCCAGTTCCGAAGGCCGAGCATTTTCCCTCCGCTTGGGGATCGTCTGGAGCTATGTATGTGGCCGGCGGATATCATGAAAAACGTAGGCAGCTCGGCTGGAGGCATCCTGTGAACGCACGACACAATGTTACCGAAGTCCGCGCCGCGGTGATCATCCTATTTTTCGCGATCGGTGCGGCTGTTGGCATTGACACCCGGGTCGGGTTGCCGCTGCTCAAACGATTAGGCGTTGATATCATTGGGAGAACTACTGGCGAACGCATGGAAGTCTGGCTTTGGAGCGGATCGCTCGTCGAAGTTGTCGGCGGATTGATTGACGTCCTGGTGGCATTTTTTCTATTCCGGGTCAACGTCCCGAAGGGCTGATTCAAATCAGTACATTCTTGTTCGCCTTCTCAGAAGACAAACCATGGTCAAGATTGTCGTGATCATGCAAAGGGCTGCCGGTTCTGGTACGGCGATCGCCAAGTTCGCCGCTGCTGCAAATCCGAAATTGTCTTTCCAGATCGTATAATCCGCGGCGTCGACGACACCGTTGAGGTTACCATCGGCGGCCAGTGCCGTGTTGGAGCCAAAGTTGTCTTTCCAGACCGTGTAGTCGGCGGCATCGACGC
>JAGQPD010000021.1 GCA_020426865.1 Planctomycetales bacterium | reverse complement strand
GCCAATACCTTGTAGTTCGAGGTATTCAAGCGATGCGACCCGCGTCGACATTGTCATAACATTCGCGACCAGCAGCTGCCGATCGCACGTGCAAGGAAAAATGACTGTGAACATTACCCCAACAAAACGGCTTGATGATCGTTACGGCAGACATCGACGACTTGCGTCGTGACCAGTTCTGCCTCTTCCGACGTGAGTGTACGCTGATCGGATCGTAGTGTAAACGAAAACAGGATTCGTTTCTTATCCGGCCCGTCTTTCTGAGGGTCGCGATACGTTTCCAGGTAGTCAACCTGCGACAACAGATCGCCGCCGGCCTGCTGGATTGTTTCCTCTAGCTGCGACCAGCGAACCGATTCGGGCACAATCAGATTCAGTTCTCGACGAATCGCCGGGAAAGTGCTTTCGGGCAAGTATTGCGGTATGAGTACCGCATGACGCAGGAGCTGATCGATTCGCAGTTCCGCGACAACGGTGTCCGATCGGACAGAAAAACGTCCCTTTGCATTGTCGGAAACATGCCCCAAGAATCCGAACCGATTGCCGGCCAGCGTCAGGCGGCAGCATTGCCCTGCGGTGAAAAACGGGTCTTCGAAATCTTCCGTCTTCAACTTGGCACCCACGTGCAAAGCCTGCAACAGGGACAGGATGGCCCCCTTTACTTCGAAAAATCCACGTCCGCTGACAATCCCCAACATCGTAGGCTCTTGTGGTAATCCGTTCGGTTCAGCGAGATAGACGCGCGCCGTTTCAAACAATTCAATTCGGGAATTGCCCGCAGCCTCATTGGATTGTTTCGCGGCCAGGAGACTGGGGAGCAGGCTTCGACGCAGGTGATCCGCACCGCGCAGCATCGCCGTTCCAACGGTCAATGCAGGGGCTGTTGTCCAGGCATGAAAGGCGTCGGACCACTCTTTGCTTACGACGCTCGTCGTGTATGCTTCGTCGAAACCGAGACCAATAAGACAATCGCGCAGGACGGCACCAGCCCGATCCGCGTCCGAACGGCGAGAGGAGACCATCGAGACTCCCACGTCTTCGGGGATTTGATCGTAGCCGTAAACGCGCGCCACTTCTTCGACCAAGTCGGCTTCGCGTGTAAGGTCCCGCCGCCACGATGGGATCGACACGGTAATCGAGCTTTTGTCATGTTGAACTTGATGTAGCCCGAGTGCCGTCAGTATCTGCTCCACCTTTGCCGGGGGAACGTCGATTCCCAGGATTCGCTTTAGCGTGTGATATCGCAGCGTTACCGGCACTACGGTGGGGCGTGGGACAGCAACCACATCGACGCAGCCATCAGCCAGTTCTCCGCCGGCAATTTGCAGGATCAACTCACAACAACGTCGACTCGCCCAGTCAATGCCCTGATCGTCGACACCTCGTTCGAAGCGATACGACGATGGGCTGTGCAAACGTAGCAACCGCGCGGTTGTACGGACGGACAGTGGCGCGAAGTCAGCGGATTCGATCAGGATATTCGTCGTCGTCTCTGAAACCTCCGAGTCCGCTCCGCCCATCACGCCAGCGAGGGCAACCGGTGATGAGGCGTCGGCGATAACGCACATTGATTCATCGAGTTCATAGGTGCGATGGTCGATCGCCACCAGTTTCTCACCTTTCCTTGCATGGCGAACGACGATCTGCCCCCCTTTCACCTTGTCGTAGTCAAAGGCGTGCAGAGGCTGGCCGCATTCCATCAAAACATAATTCGTGGCATCGACGACGTTATTGATTGATGCCACACCGATGGCATTCAGACGATCGACGAGCCAGCTTGGGCTCGGCCCGACCGTGACGTTCCGTAACAGCCTGGCCGTATACCGGGGACAGAGCTCGGGGGCCTCGACCCTTACGCGTACAAGCTCGCTGACGGGAGAATTGCCGTGCGGCGGCTGCGGGTTGGGCACCTGGAGCGGCAACTGCCACAACACGGCGACTTCGCGGGCGATGCCGATGTGCCCCAAGCAATCAGGCCGGTTGCTGGTGATTTCTATGTCGATGGCAACATCGTCGCCGATGTCCGTCGTCGATTCGTGGTTGAGTCCCGCCATTGCCAATCGCAATGCCAATTCGTCAGGCGACATGGCGAGGTCGACGTAATCTTGAAGCCAATTCCAGGAAACAATCATGTTTTGACCCAGCAAGTATTCTCAAAAAAAGTGTATTCGCGATGAAACAACTATTCGACACGGCAATGGTTGTGGTATTGTTTCCCGTGGTCCTGGTAACGTGGCAGTTGTGCGACACACCGCCGTCAGAATTGCTGCAGAAACCGCACATCATTGCGATAGAATTCGCGGATATCAGTAACATTATGACGTCTCATACAAAGCCGCTCAATTCCCAATCCGAAAGCAAAGCCACTAACTTCTTCGGGGTCGTACCCCACGGCACTCAGCACATTCGGATCAACCATCCCGGCCCCGCCAAATTCCACCCAGTTGCCATTCCACCAGAAATCCGCCTCGACACTGGGTTCCGTGAAGGGAAAGAACGAGGGGCGGAATCGTACGTGGACGTCGGCACCCAAATAGCTGCTGGCGAACATCCGCAGCACACTCTTCAAGTCCGCCATGGTCACGTGACGATCGATTAGTAGGCCTTCCATTTGGTGGAACATGGGATAATGGGTCGCGTCGGCCGTATCCGGGCGGTAGACACGACCTAACGAAATAATACGTATCGGCCAAGGCCGTGATTCCATTACGCGGATCTGTACGGTGCTGGTTTGGCTTCGCAACAGCATCGGCACGGCAGGACCAACATTGACGTAGAAATTGTCAAGCGGATCGCGCGCGGGATGTTCAGCGGGGATGTTCAGCGCGTCGAAATTATGCCGCTCATCCTCCACCTCGGGGCCCTCCGCCACTTCAAATCCCAGACGCCCCATGATCTCTTTCAATTCATTGATGGTTTGCGTCAGAGGATGCAAGTGCCCTCGGGGAGCTGCGATACCGGGGAGCGAGTGGTCGATTGCCGGCTGTGCTGTACCGCCGGATTGCGATTGGACGCGAGCGCAGGCCGCTTCAAACGCATCTTGCACCAGCTGTTTTACTTCATTCAACCGTTGCCCCGCCGCCTTCCGATCGTCCGCCGCAACGGATCCCATCTGTTTTTGAACAGTTTTCAGTCGTCCGCTCTTGGCACCCAGGAATGAAATGCGGGCTTCTTCGAGAGCGTCTTCGGTGTGAGCCAAGTTAAACGCTTCAATTGCCGCTTCCAGCAGCGCGTCCAATTGCCCTACAAATTCACTCAAGCTCATCAGGCGTCCTTTTTGGTCTGTTCTCTGTCTTGGAGTGCCAATCCTTTAAGTCACTATCGAGGAGTTTAAGTATGCGACTCGGTCTTGGATTGCAGCGAACGGTCAGCCGAATCAGTTTCGTTGAGGGTGTGTAATAACTCACCAACTATGAAAACAAGCCGCCGAACTGACGATCGGCGGCTTGAGGAAAGTTTTTCAAAAGTAGATAGAGCGTTTCGTTTGCCTAGGCCGCCAATGCCTGCTTGACGTCGGCGACAATCTGATCGAATGCCTGCGGATCGTGAATGGCGATCTCCGACAACATCTTCCGATCCAGCTCGATATTGGCTTTGGTCAATCCGTGGATAAACTCGCTGTAGCGCATCCCGCGTTCACGCACTGCGGCCGTGATGCGTGTCACCCACAACCGGCGAAATTCACGCTTGCGGGCGCGGCGATCCCGAAAGGCGTAGGCGCCGGCGCGTACTAACGTTTCCTTGACACTACGCAACAGTTTACCCCGACCGCCACGGTACCCTTTGGCTTTTCGGAACAAACGACGCTTGGCTTTGGCTCGAGCCGCACCTTTAATCGTACGCATGACTTATTTTCTTACCGTCCGTTGGGGCCGCCGAAAACGACCGATGTTCTGTGATTCAAAGATATCTGTACTTATAACTGATGGATGTCGATTCGATGCTTGCCGACTGATAATGATATTGATTGACGGCGACGCGTGGGCCGACATCATCGTCAGTAGCTGTAGCGATTCAAGGCAATTTGGATATTGGTTTCCATACAGGTGGCGACGGTGGTTGTGCCACGCAGATTGCGTCGTCGCTTCTTGCTCATCCGGGCCGCCAAGTGGCTCGTACCGGCCTGCCGATGCTTCGCCTTACCCGAGGCGGTTAGACGAAACCGCTTCTTGGTTCCTTTGTGTGTCTTCTGCTTTGGCATCTGGTTACCCTGAATCTCGCTTATAGGCAACGGGGAAACCCACGATTCTAGGGATCTTTTCGTCCAGCGCGAAGGGGTATTTTAAGATTTCTCGCCGGGCGATTCTGCCGGAAAAGGGGCGGATAACGACCGGAATGCTGATTACGACCAAAGGGAGCTCAGGAGCGATGGGTTCCTTCGTGATGCGTAATAAAGGCCTCCAGCTGCCGGCGCATATGGACCAGCAGCCGGGAAAGGGTACCATAGACGGCGGGATCCGGCAGTGGTCCACCGGATTTTCCGATCTTTTGCAGAGTTTCGGCAAAGACGAGTGCCCGATGGGCTCCGAAGGGCCTGAGGGCCCCACACATCCGGTGGCTGAAGGCCGATAGACGCGAAAAATCGCTTTCCTGAAGCGCCTTCCCGATTTCCGCGGATATTTCATCACATTCGGTGAGAAATGCCTTGGCTACATCGCACAACAGCGATTCGTCGTTGCCCACCACCTGGTGGGCGACGTTCCAGTCAATCACGGATTCGTCGGAATCCGTAGTCATCTCTGGGGAATTAGGTTCTTCCCGGAAGGCACCGCTGTCGGCCGGGCACAGCAGCGGCAAAAGTGTTTCGTAGAGTGTCTGGCTGCGGATTGGTTTCGAGACATAGGCATCCATTCCGGCCGCCAGGCAGCGATCGCGATCTTCCTTCATGGCATGCGCCGTCATCGCAACGATTGGGGTTCGCGTACCCGCCGCCCGCTCGAGCTCGCGGATCCGCCGAGTCGCTTCCAGTCCATCCATCACCGGCATTTGAACATCCATCAGCACGAGGTCCCAGCGGCGTGACGGAAACGCTTCGACCGCTTCAACACCATTGTTGGCCACAAGGGCGTGCATGTGCCATTTGCGGAGTAGTCCGATGGCAAGTTTCTGATTCACTTCGCTATCCTCCACCAGCAGTACATGGGAGCCGGCAAGCTCCTGAGAACGTCCTCGCACATCCGCGTCACTGCTCGTGGTGGGCGATGCGGCAAATCCCAACGACGCCGAGATAGCATTGTAGAGTTCCGATTGCTTGACCGGTTTCGTCAAATATGCCTTCACTCCCATCGCTCGACACCGTGCTTCGTCCACATGCCGCACGCCGGAACTAAGCATCAGGATGGGGGTACCCGTCAGGTTTTTGTCCTGCGAAATTTGCTCAGCCAGGTTGTATCCGTCAGCAACTGGCATGTGCACGTCGGTAACGACCAGCGGGATTTGCTCCCCCTGTTCATGAGCCCGACGGAGCGTCGCGAGTGCCTCGGCAGCACCACTGGCCAGCAAGGGTTGCATCCCCCAATTGATCGCCATCTGTTGAAGAATTTTTCGATTGCTCGCGTTATCGTCTACGATCAGCACGCGTGTTCCTTGGATTGGGATCGCAGGCTGGGTGGTGGTGAATTGCCGATCCGGCAAACCAAAGCGGCCGGTGAAGTGAAACGTACTACCGACCCCCAACGTACTTTCCACCCAGACCCTTCCGTGCATCGCCTCGACCAATCGCGAAGTAATTGCCAGTCCCAAGCCAGTGCCGCCATAACGGCGAGTCGTCGAGGCGTCCACCTGCTCAAACGCCTCAAAGACTTTTTCCACTTTGTCCGACGGGATGCCAATCCCCGTGTCACGGACGCCAAAGTGCAACATGGCGTAACGATCATCGATCGAATCGCAGCTAATTGTCAGCGTAATCTCTCCGCGCTCCGTGAACTTTATCGCATTGCCAACCAGGTTGATCACGACCTGTCGGAGCCGCCCAATGTCACCGATCAGTTGCTGCGGCACATCCGGCCGGATGTCATACAACAACTCGATTTCGGACCGCTGTGCCCGTATCGCCAGGGCCTTCATGATGTCGCCCAAGCTATCGCCCAAGTGGAAGATTGAAAAATCGAGCTCCAACTTGCCCGCTTCGATCTTGGAAAAATCCAAGATGTCGTTAATCAGCGCCAGTAGCGACTCGCCCGACGCCTGAACCATGCTCAGATACTCGCGCTGAGTCAGCGATGGTTGCGAGTCCAGCAGCAACTCGGTCATACCAATGATCGCATTCAAAGGCGTACGAATTTCGTGGCTGATATTGGCCAGAAACTCGCTCTTCGCTCGACTAGCTGCTTCGGCTGCCTCCTTGGCCGATCGCAACTCCTCTTCCGCTCGGACCCGCGATGTTATGTCACGCGAGATCCCAAACGTCCCGACAATGCGACCATCCTGGTCCTTCAGTGGCATCTTGGTCGTCGACACCCACGTCGTACGGCCATCAGGCCAAGTTTCCTTTTCTTCCTTGTCAACGACCGCCTCCCCGGTGGCAATCAGTGCTCGCTCGTCATTCAGTGCCTGTTGTGCGTGTTCGTCGGTGAAAATGTCGAAGTCGGTCTTCCCCACCGCGGCCGCCGGATCCCCCAAACTGAACTTTTCGGCCTGAGCACGACTGATGCGCAAGAAGCGACTGTTCGCGTCCTTGAAATAGATACTGTCGGGAACATTGTCCATTAACGCATGCAACAGATACTGTTCGCGCTGCAGCGATCGTATCAATCGCTGCCGCTCCAGCGCTGAACGAATCGATTGCGAAAGGCGATATTCGGTCAGCGAGTCCAGCACCAGATAGTCCGACAAACCCAGGGCATGCGTTTCGCGATACACCGATGGCCGAAATTGTCACGTCCAAATCAGCACCGGGACATCTTGGATGTCGACATCGGACGTTTTCAGTTCATCCCATGCGCCCACGGTCATTAAGTCCGCCGACAAGAGATAAACGTCGTGATAGTCGTTTCGTACCGACTGCTTGACCGCCCCTAGCGAATCGACGCACGTCAGTGAAAAAGAGTCCCAGGTAATCGCCTGTAATAGCGCCGTAAATCTCGACGCGGTTTCAGGCTCGCGATCCAACAGCAAGACGCGTATTTCGCTGCCACTCACTTCCCTCCCCTTCCCGGCCGCCTCGCCCCCGGCGACCCTATCGACTCTGCAACCACCCGAATTCCTACGCGAATGATGCTTGCATGATAGCGCTTTGGCGTCGTGGGAACAATCTGGCAGATAGGCGAATGTAGCCGGCGCCGAACGGCGACCCTTTGCGCCGCGGGCAAGGCACGCGCCCGGTTGGCCGCCGGACACGGCAGTCGCTGATAAAGTTTTCCGATTGCGCAAATTCCCTGGAGTGTAACGGTTGGGGTGCCGATACCATCAGCGGCCAGAGAATATCGGTTGCATAAGGAATGGAACGATCATGTTGAGAAGATTTACTGCGGTATTGCTGCTAGCCGTGATGTCGCTTGGATCCAGCGGTTGCTGTTGCCTCGACTATTGGGCCGGTTGCGGCTACGGAACGCCAGCTTTCGACGATTGCGGGACCTGTGGCCAATGCGTCGACGCCTATGGCGACAGTTGCGGCGACCCCAATTGTGGGACGTGCGGCCCGTGCGGTGGGTTTTGGGGTCCGTGTGGGGGACCGCTCGTCGGCCTGTTTGCTTTGGTCAGGAGCGCCCTTGCCTGCGGCGCAGGATGTGGCGGCATCTACGCCGATGAATGGATCAGCGACGGCCCTGGCTGTGACTTGTGCGGCGGCTGGGAATACGACGGCGGATGTAGTACCTGTGGAGCGGTTGAAGTTGGCACGACGGTCAACGGATGTGCCGAATGTGCGTCCGCCACCAGCCATTCAACGACAACACTGGCATCTCGTCGTTCCGTTCAGCCGCGACACTTGCCTGTGCAGCGCACGGCACATGCCGCGACGCAACACGTACATCGTTAGGCCCTGAGTGCTCAGTGGCCCATCGCGGAGTAAGCCTTCCGCGGGGGCAGGCTACCAACAAAGCCGCATCCTGCCAAACGCTGGATGCGGCTTGTTTCATCGCGTGGATTGGGGGGTCGCAACAAACGGTGCGTCTACCAAAACTACTCGGCCGAATGATCATGGCCGCTGTGGTCTTCTTCCGCTCCGCTATCGTCCCCCTTCACTTTGCAACACAACGGCGAACCCTTATGCAGCCCGCAATCGGTGCACTTTTCACAATCTGCGTCGCATTCATGACCTTCGTCTGCGACGTGACCGCAGCTAGCGCACATGTCTTTCCCCTTGGCGTCGTCCGACAACTCGACGCAACACAGCGCGGAACCTTTTTGCATGCCGCATTCGCACTTCTCAGCGCCCTCGGCACAGCACTTGTCCGTACCTTTCACCTCTCCGCATAGACCACAGTACACGGCCTTCTCCCCACCAACTGCCGTGCCACTGGCGGTTGTCGCGGAGCCACCGGTGTTGGCAGCGGGCTGACATCCTGCAACCGCGACCATGGCCACCAACAATGCAACATTCGTCAACACCGACTTCATCATTTTTTCTTCTCCAAAATTGAGCCCAGCACCCACTGAATCAATCGTAAGGAATGAAACGATTAAGTCGCGGGCGCGAATTCACAGACTGTTTCCTGGTGGTCTCCAGGAGCGAAATTGTAGCACAGCAAAAGTACCGGCAACAACTAGGCGAGGAAATTCGCCGAGCCGGCCATTTCACGGGCGTGGTAACTGCTGCGCACAAACGGCCCGCTGGCGACTTTTTTGAACCCCATTTCCCGAGCCATAACGGCAAGATCGTCAAATTCGCTCGGATCGACATAGCGATGTACTGGCAAATAACGTTGGGTCGATGGCTGCAGGTATTGCCCCAGCGTCAAAAAGTCGCAATCCACCTCCCGGAGGTCGGACAGGCAATCCAGCAGCTCCGTCGTGGTCTCCCCCATCCCCAACATCAGACCACATTTGGTGTTCATGGCGGGATTGAGCTGCTTGACGCGTCTTAATAGCCGCAGCGTCCAGCGGTAATCCGACTTGGGGCCGCGTACGGATCGATACAACCGTGGCACGGTTTCCATGTTGTGATTGAAAACATCCGGCGACGCCGCGACAACTCGTTCCAGCCCCAGGGGCGAGTCGACGAAATCGGGCGTAAGTACCTCGATTGTGGCATTCGTCACGCGTCGTACTTCTTGGATGCACCGAACAAAATGTTCGCCGCCGCCGTCGGCCAGGTCGTCGCGGGTAACCGACGTGATGACCACGTGATGTAATCCCAAACGCCTTACCGCTTCGGCCAACCGCTGCGGCTCGTCGACGACCGGCGGTTCGGGCGGCCGACCGCGACTGACGGCACAGAACCCGCAGGATCGCGTACAGACGTTTCCCAGTATCATGAAGGTTGCTGTTTTCTGCGAGTAACACTCCATACGATTGGGACACTTGGCGTTGTCGCAGACCGTTTCCAGTCCTAGCTCTTCCATCAGTCCCGCAGTGAAATGATTCGCATTGCCCAACGGCACCTGACGGCGCAGCCAACTCGGCAAACGCCGGACCGTGTGGCGGGCGTTCGCTGTCGTAGTTGATGGTTCCGCTGGTGGTAGAATCGGAAGTAGTTCAGTGGTATCCATGATTGTGAATATTCTAGCAGACAGTACGATAGACTGCATGAGCAAGAGCAAAGGGAAAACAAAGTCGACCGGAAGCGATGCGGCAGCCAAACATGCCGCCAACGAGCGGACGATCGCCGAAAACCGCAAGGCACGGCATAAATTCCAGGTCCTGGATACGCTGGAATGCGGGATCGCGTTGGTCGGCAGCGAGGTGAAGAGCCTCCGTAACGGCAAACTTTCTTTAGAGGAGGCTTACGGACGGATCCGCGACGGCGAGGTGTGGTTGGTCGGCAGTGATATCGCGGAGTACACGGAGGCCAATCGGATGAATCACAACCCCAAGCGTCCCCGCAAGCTGCTGCTCCATCGACGAGAGATCGAACGTTTTGCCGGGAAGGCCCATGAGAAAGGGCTCACGCTGGTACCGCTGAAGATGTACTTCAAAGATGGCCGCGCCAAAGTGCTTTTGGGACTTTGCAAGGGTCGCAAATTGCACGACAAGCGGGAGGCATTGAAGAAGGCAGACAGCCAGCGGGAGATGGCGCGTGCCATGAGAAATCGGCGAAGGTAACCCCGCCACTGTCGATCCGACGAACAGTGGCCACAAGCCAAGCAAACCTGGTAGCAGACAAGAAAAAAGACAGACCCATGTTGTTGTTGGAAGACGTTCGCAAATCTTTCGTAGAACCCAACGGTCGACAGCTTCCCGTCTTGAACATCCAACGTTTTTCCGTCGAGCGTGGCGAGCAGATGGTGCTGATTGGCCGTAGCGGTTGTGGCAAGACAACGCTGTTACATGTCATCGCCGGGATCAGCCGCCCGGATTCGGGACGTGTGATGATTCATGGGGTCGACGTCACTCGGCTGGCAGAAGCGGGTCGAGATCGGTTTCGCGCGGAAAACCTCGGTTATGTCTTTCAGACGTTCAATCTCCTACCGGGGTTTAGTGCCTTGGAAAACGTTATGTTGGGCATGACCTTTGGTCGCGGCAAAGCCGATCGTCGGCGTGCCACGCAACTGCTGGAACGCGTCGGTTTGGCAGATCGCGCGGACCATAAGCCAACCACAATGTCCGTGGGGGAACAACAGCGAGTGGCGGTCGCAAGGGCCTTGGCGAACCATCCCAGACTACTGTTGGCTGACGAACCTACGGCCAACGTCGATCCGGGCAATCAACAACACATCATCGACTTGATTCGCCAGACGTGCAGCGACGAAAAGATCTCGCTGGTGATCGTCACGCACGCAATGGAAGTTGCCGAACAGTTTGATCGGGTTGACCGATTGGAAGAGATCAATACCGCACTGGGAACCACGACTTAAACGGCTCGATTCTTCATGATCTGCTGTGGCGCGCATTGAGCCATTGCCAGCTATCAGCGATCGATTGCGAAATTGACCTTACACGGTAACCCAGGACTCGCTGGGCTTTGTCGCTGCTGTAATAGTGAAACTGACTGCTCATCATCAAGGCGGCGGAATTGACCGGCGGCTCTTTGCCAGATACGCGTCCCACCAGGTCGCCGCTCCATCCGACAATCGTGCGAACGAGTGGCCCAAACGGCGCCATGGGCGAAAACGACTTGGTTTCCCTGGCAATCGCACGAAACAGCTGCAAGTAAGTGATATTTTCACCAGCCAGGATGTAGCGTTCCCCAGCAACACCGCAAGCAATTGATGACACAATTCCGTCTGCAACATCTCTAACGTCGCAGACGCTGCACCCGCCCCACGGGGCCAACGGTGCGAAGCGACGGGCAATCCCCATGATCAGTTGCCCGGAGGAGGGCTTCCAATCCCACGGTCCCAACATGAAACCGGGATTGACGATGACGGCGTTCCCGCCCTCCGCATTCCAACGCAGTACCTGCTGCTCGGCTTCACGCTTGGATACCACATAGGAACAGGGAACTTCCTTTCCTGTCAGTGGTGTCTGTTCGTCAGCTGGATGATGGCGCGAACCGAGTGCCAAAGCGTTAACGGTCGAGACGTGGATCATCCGGACGCCTTGTGCGGCGGCGGCGGCGGCGACGTTCTGGGCACCCGTAACGTTGACCGATCGAAGTTGTTCCAACTGCGACCAGCCGACATGTACCAGCGCCGCGGCATGAATGACGGCCGCTGTCCCCGCAACGGCCTGGCGGACCGCGAGGAAATCACGGACGTCACCGGTGGCGAATTCCACGTCCAACCCAGCAAGCGGCTCAGCGGCCGATGTCGATCGGGCCAGAACCCGCACGGGCCGCTGGAGTTCGATCAGTCGCCGAACCACGTTGTTTCCCACTAGTCCGGTGGCGCCTGTCACTAGTATCGGAAGCGTCATGGACGTACCCGTTTCGCCGCGGTAAATCCCGATACCGCACCCGTTGCGGCCGCGGAAATCGTACTATCCCAGTCTTGTGGAAAGCTAGCCGAACCGCCCAGCGGCGTCAATCTAGCTTGCAACTGTCCTTGACCCTGGATTGCCGGTGCAAGTAGAGTGACGCCATACAGAATTGGTAATCTTCGTGGAAGGACGGGAGAGTCTTGTCGTCAGTTCTTGTCAAACCGGTCGCCACCGGTCGGGAAAAAAAGCAATTTCTCGAGTTGCCGTGGACGATTTATCGTGACGTACCCCAGTGGGTGCCGCCGCTGCGGATGAACCAAAAGGAGATGGTCAATTTCTCCCGGTGCCCATTTTACGACGTGGCTTCGATCCAAACCTTTCTGGCTTACCGCGATGGTGTCCCCTGCGGGCGAATTGCCGCGATTGACAATCCCGAACACAATCGGAGATATCCAGAAGACCAGCGGGGTTTCTTGGGGTTCTTCGAGAGTATTGACGATCAACAAGTCGCCCATCAACTGTTCGATGCCGCCCGCCACTGGCTAGAAGGACGGGGCCATCGGATGCTACGCGGCCCGATCAACCCGTCGCTGAATTACGAAGTCGGACTTCTGATTGAGGGCTTCGATTTACCGCCGACGTTTATGATGACGTACAATCGCCCTTATTATCAGCGACTCTGGGAGGAGTATGGTTTTACGAAAGCTCAGGATCTATATGCCTTTGCCGGGAATGTAACGAAGCTGGAGAGCCCCGATCCGAAGTATCGATTAATATACGACGAGTGCCTCCGCCGCTTTCAACCCAAAATGCGCACGCTCGATCGGTCGCGGTTCATGGACGACGTGCGGATGTTCCTGGATATCTACAATCGGTCGCTGGTCTCGACTTGGGGATTTGTGCCCCTCTCGCCAGCCGAAGTCGATCATTTGGCCAAGGCATTGCGGTACCTGATTATTCCTGAAATGACATGTGTCGTGGAGATCGAAGGACGACCGGTGGCTGCCGTTTTCGGATTGCTCGATTACAATCCGATCATCAAACAAATCGATGGCCGCCTATTCCCGTTCGGATTCCTCAAATTATTCTTCAAGCGACGTCACATTCGTCGCGTCCGACTGATGAGTACAAACATTTTGCCGGAGTACCAGCATTGGGGTTTGGGGCTCGTCGCTACCTCCCAGCTGATCCCGAAGGGACTGGAAATGGGATTGGAGGAGGCTGAGTTTTCCTGGGTCCTGGAAAGCAATCATCTTTCACGTAAGACATTGGAGCGGGCAGGCATCGATCGCGAAAAAACCTACCGCGTTTTTGACTACTTGCCCAACAGTATAGGCTGAGAATCAGGCCGAAAGCAGAGACATGAGCAGCCGAGACGATATCGTAATCACCGGCGTGGGGGTCGTCAGTCCGATCGGCATTGGCCGTCAGCCGTTTTGGGAATCACTCTTATCGGGTACCAGCGGCGTGGGCCCGATAACATTGTTTGACCCGTCGGCGTTGCCCGTGCGGTTTGGTGGTGAACTCAAAGGGTTTGATCCGAAAGATTACGTGCAACCACGAAAGGCGATCAAGTTGATGGCCCGGGAACTGCAAACGGCATTTGCCGCTGCGAGTCTGGCGACCAAAGACGCAGGGTTGGAAGTCGCATCGCTAGATCATGATCGTCTAGGAGTTCTCTATGGTAGCGAGATGTTGTTTGGTGACCCGAACGAGTTGGCGCAGATTTACCAGCAGTCGATTGACGAGGGGCAATTCCACATCTGGAATTTCGGCGGCAAGATCCTGACCGAATTGTACCCGCTGTGGATGCTGAAGTACTTGCCCAACATGGCGGCTTGTCACGTCGGCATTTCGCACGACGCCCGCGGACCGAACAATACGATTGTCCAGGACGACGCGTCAAGCCTGCTGGCCGTATGCGAAGCGGTGCATGTCATGCAGCGAGGACACGCCGATGTGATGATTGTCGGGGGTGTCGGCTCAAGACTGAGCCTGTCACCGCTCATCTTCCGCGGCGACACTGATTTGTCCCATCGCCACGAGAGCCCCCAGCAAGCATCGCGACCATTCGATTTGCATCGCGACGGCATGGTTAACGGCGAGGGGGCTGCAGCGTTTGTCTTTGAGCGGCGATCGCATGCCGAGGCGCGGGGAGCGAAACCACTTTGTCAGATACTAGGGTTCTCGCGGATGTTTGGCAGTTCCAGCGCCGGCACCGCTCCTCCTGCCACGGAGACA
>JAGQPD010000553.1 GCA_020426865.1 Planctomycetales bacterium | reverse complement strand
GCCATCGGCATCGCCGTCCAGCGGTGTGAGGTCGCCGTCGCGGTCGCGAATCGTGGCTTCGTCGTCGACCTCGGATCGGAAGTTCAGTTGCAGGTCATAAACACCTTGGCTCTTGCCGCCCAGGCCGGTGTCTTCGATCGTTGGGTCGTAATTGGAATTGCCCGCCGCGCTGACAGCCACATAATACGTTCCGGCTCCCAACGCCAATTCCAAATAGGAGTCGGAGCTGAAATAGTCATCGTTCTGTGATAGCAGAACCCGCGTGCCATCGGGGTTCTCGCGATACAGTCGCAGCACCGTGTCCAGCAAGCTCGAATTCGCTTGGCGTTCGGCAAACGTTTCGGCAGTGAATAAGCCTTCCTTGCCGTCCGGCAGGTCGATGGTGAACCGATAGAGGTCCACATCGACGCCGTCTGGCCGATATAAATATTGGCCATGAACAATATCATGGTTGCCGGGAAAAATCGGTTCGGGTGTCGGCTCGTTTGGATAAGGTGTGTTACCGAAGGCCATGACGGTCGTTATCGGTAGATCACTCGCTTTATCAAGCCCCAGCATCGCGCCGATGCCTCGCATGGCGTTGATAAACCAGGACGAGTTCGCGCCGACGTTGGAAATATCTCCGCCGTATTCATCATTCCAAGTACGCGAGGCATCCATGACCAACATGCTGTTGCCAAATCGCGGATCGATGCGAACTCGGAATCCCGCGCTGTTAAAATCCAACACGTCTGGGAAGGCCGGATCCAGCGTGTCCATTACGCCGGTTACAATGGTCAAACCCTCGGATTCGGTTTCCAAGAACTGCACGCCCAAATTGGCCGACCATAATTGGAAGGCTTCGCGGGCGCGGTCCTTTTGCCGCTCGGTGATGACGTTTTGCAGACCCGTATTGGTGGAATCGTATTGCGACTTGAAGTTGTAAAAGATTGTGGTAACACCGGGTGTTACATCGGGGCCGAACGAGACATTGATATGTTGCTCGACGCCTTGCCCGGCTTCTAACGGAATGTCGCGGTGTCCCGGCTCGTCATTGCCGCCGGGGAAGTCCAACAAGAAGGGTTGAGCCGAGATGGCGCCCGAGATGATGATCCCTTGTGAGGTCTTCGACATGCCTTTGACGGTCGGGTCGAACGAGATGCTACGGTCGTTGGTCAGATAGACCCGGTCTCCCAACTGGGACGCTCGTACTCTGAAATCGGGAGTCGCCGCAGCGCTGTGCGCGTTGATCGCATTGGTAATTGCCAAAGCAATCGCCTGTTCGTCCATCGCGTTGGTAATCAACACGGGCTTGGCATTCGGGTTAACCAGGGCTCCGGTCTTGTCGAATTCAAACAGCATCGCCACGCCACGATCGTTTACCACCGTAAACGTCTGGCCATCGACAAACGCAGTCGGGCCGCCCGATCCCTTGCCGGTAATCAGCAACACGGCGCCGGTGTCGAAACGGGTCTGAATCGTTTGCTCGATGCCGACGGCAACCGTGCCCAGATCGATGGACCGGTCACCACTGAATTGCACGCGGTTACCAGCCGCCGTGGCCACCACGCCGATGCCGGCGCCGTTGACCGCGATGGCCAATGACAATGCCATG
>JAGQPD010000552.1 GCA_020426865.1 Planctomycetales bacterium | reverse complement strand
GGCTATCATACGTTCATGACGGGCAAGTGGCATCTGGGCGTCAACCGCCGCGAGTGTTGGCCGTTGCAGCGAGGATTCGACCGCTATTACGGCGGACTCAGCGGCGCATTCAATTACTTCAAGCCCGGCGGAAATCGCGGCATTACCGATGGTAACCATGCCGTGCAAACCGACGAACATTTCTATTCGACCGATACGTTTACCGATATCGCATGTCAATACATTACGGAATCGAGCAAGCTAGACAATGCGCCATTTTTCTTGTATCTGGCATACAATGCACCACACTGGCCGCTGAATTCGAAATGGGAAGAATTTCAAAAGTATCGCGGCAAATACCGCAATGGTTGGGAAAGTCTCATGCAAACGCGGTTTGCAAGACAAGTACAACTTGGCATGTTTGATGACTCCATCGAGCCAGCTTCGCACGTCGGGCCGAAATGGGATTCGCTCACCGACCAGCAGCGCGATGACCTTGACGCTATCATGGCGGCCTATGCGGGTTGCATTGATACTATTGATCAGAACATTGGCAAGCTGCTACGAACACTCGAGAATATCGGTCGCCTCGACAATACGCTGATCTTCTTCCTGTCTGATAATGGTGCGTGCCAGGAGGGGGGGCGTTTGGGACAAGGTAATGAGCAAATGGTAAGGGAACCACCGTTGGAGACGACCGATGGCGTGCGACTTGGTTTGGCGTGGGCCAACGCCTGCAATACCCCCTTTCGTCTCTACAAGCACTTTGTTCACGAAGGGGGGGCATGCACGCCAATGATCGCGCATTGGCCCGCCGGGATTGCCGCCCAGAATCGTGGCTCGTTCGTGCGGCAGTTGGGGTATTTGCCCGACTTCATGGCTACCTGTCTTGACGTCTCCGGGGCCGCGTACCCAACGGACCTCCCAGTGTGCGAAGGCCAATCGTTACTGCCACTGCTGCACGGTGAAAATCACCCGATCCATGCTGGTCCCGTCTATTGGGAACATGAAGGAAACGCTGCCGTCCAATGGGGCAAATGGAAACTCGTACGCCAGTACGAAAAGCCATGGGAACTGTACGACATCTTTGCCGACCCCACGGAGCATCACGACCTGGCCAGTCGTGATGCGTCGCAACGAGAGGCGATGATATCCATGTGGGAAAAGTGGGCCACCGACAAGGGCGTTGCGTTTCCCCAACGGTTTAATATGTACGAGTACTTGCAGCAACAAAAGCAACCGCGTCCGGCAAACCAGTAACACATGTGCTGCTGTGGCACGCAGTGTGCGGATGTTGTGCCAAGCACTGGAAGACACTTTCTCCATATTGTTCGTAACCGTACAATAGGTGAGTTACCAGTTGACTTCTGCTGGTTGCGTTTGCGTTTCCGTGGCTTCCGAAAACGGCTGAGGACAGCCGTGCAACACAACGCTGCACGGTTTAGTCCACCAAGTTTGCGCTCCGGAGGTGGAAGATGAAGACTCTACTAATGCTGGTGATGGGATGGCTCATAATGAATGACGCTTTAGATGCATCCGGGCAACCCCCGCGGCGCAGCGCGGCGGTTGAGGAGAAGGAACTGATTGCGAAGTCGCCCGAGGAACAGCGGATTGTGGATGCGCTTAAGGAGATGTGGCAAGGCGAGAGACACTTGAATGTCTCCGCCATGGACGGTCGACTGCTGCGGATGCTGACAGAATCGTGCAATGCCCAACGAGTTGTCGAGATTGGTACTTCGACGGGCGAATCGGCATTGTGGCTGGCGATGGCATTGCGGACGACCGGCGGCAAGCTATGGACGCATGAAATTGATGCCGGTCGAGCGGCAACAGCTCGCAAGAACTTTGAAAAAGCGGGAGTCAACGGGATCATCACGGTGATTGAAGGGGATGCCCACGAAACCGTAACGCAGCACACCGAGCCGATTGATATTTTGTTTCTCGATGCGGACAAGGAAGGCTACATCGACTATCTCGATAAACTGCTTCCTTTGGTAAAACCCGGCGGACTGATCATCGCGCATAACATGAATACTCGCCAGGCCGATCCGCGATTCGTCAAGGCGATTACCGAGGACAAGAATCTGGAAACACTGATCTTGTTGAAAGAGGGAATGGGGTTAGGCGTAACGCTAAAGAAGCGATAAAGGCCCCTCTCGCCCCAGCGATATGATCCCCTTCTGCCGCTCCGCGGCCCAGGCCAATACTGTGTGGTTCAAGGTATTGAGCTACTGCCAGCCAGCCGCCATTCGTTCGTGCAGCGTAACGACGAGACTCGCATTTTCGGGCGACGTGGCGAGATTACGGTTTTCGGCGGGGTCCGTGTGGTGGTCGTACAGCTCTGTCGCCACAACTTCGTCGGTGCCTCCGTCCTTCCATTCAATGAATCGATAGCGGTCCGTCTTCATGGCGTAGCCCATGACTTTACCGCGTGGGTATTGACTGAAGACGGCATCCTTCCAAGGAGTCTCCGGTGCGTCCATTGGCGTCTTACGCTGACAACACTCGTGGTGCAGCAATGTTGTGGCCCTACGCGATGTTCGTGTTGACCACTGCTGTCGGAGGGTGGACCCTGACCGTGCTCGGCAACTGTGCGTTAGCGCCACTACCTCATTAGAACGCCCCAAATGCTCGTGCGTCGCCTGCTTGTCTACGTCTGGTGTCTACTCGCCGCAGTCCTACGGCTCTCGTGGCGGTTGAGCACCAATGTGTTGTTGCGACGCAGACAGTCACTCGGCGTCATCTTTTCGCGTACCGTCGCAGAATTATTTCAGGCACTCGGTCCAACGTACTTGAAATTGGGGCAATTGCTCGCATCGCGCGCGGATCTCATTGGACAGGAATTCTTTGAACAACTTGTTCCCCTGTTTGACCAACTACCACCGATTCCACTTGAGCACGTTCGCGAAATCTGGCAATCGGAATTTGGCGAGTCCCTTGAGACGACGTTTGAACAATTTGAACCACTTCCAGTGGCCAGCGGAAGCGTGGCCAGCGTATTTCGAGCACGCCTTCGCGGTGGGAGAATGGTTGCCGTCAAGATTCAGCGCCCAGGACTCGTCCAAGTCGCGGAAGCGGATTTTCTTTTCCTTCGACTCGGGGCGAGATTTGTTTCCCTATTTCCTCCCTTTCATTACTTGCCAGTTCGAGAGTCCGTCGACGAAATGATCAGCTGCATTCGCGGCCAATTCGATTTTGGACGTGAAGTAGAGTCGTGCAATCGTGTGAGAGCGGCGTTAGTATGGGAATCAAGTGTGGTCGTACCAGAGATTATTGACCACCTTTGCGGTAAGCGAGTACTCACGATGCGGTTGGTCGAGGGGCTCATTCCACAACAAAGGTTGGTCGATGCCGGACGCCAGGACGCTTTGCGGTCGGCGCTGCAGGCGTTCTATCGTCTGGTGTTTGTCGAGGGACTTGTTCATTGTGATTTGCACCCTGGAAACTTGTACTTGCTCAGCAATGGAGCGGCAGTGCTCCTCGATTTTGGATTTACTGCCGAGCTGAGCGAGCACGACCGCCTACGTTTTGCTGAATTCTTTTTCGCCATGGCGACAGGAGATGGACAATGTTGTGCCGATATTGCTGTGAAGATGGCAGCTACCATTCCGGCACACTTTGACGCATTGGCCTTTGAAGCCGACATATCCCAAGTTGTGGACGAAGCACATGGATCGTTGGTGAAGGATTTCCAGGTGGGTCGATTTGTTGCTGGGATGTTCGATGTTCAGCGTCGGCACCGCCTTAAAAGCACCACGGCATTCACCATGGTCGCTCTTGGGTTACTTGTGTTTGAAGGGCTCATCAATCAAGTGGACCCTGAGCTGGACTTCCAGCAAGTGGCACAGCCATATATCTTTCGCGCATCCGTAATTGGCGTGGTTTAGGGAATCTCTCCATTAAGGCGTAAAGTCTCGCGGCAATGGCCATAGGCTGCGGGACTCGACGGTTTGTTCGCCCACGTTGTTGAAATAGCGCCGCCGCTGTGTCAAGATATTTTCTTACTTCATTACACTAAAACCGTCCGTGTCGTGATTATGGCCTTACACCAAGTTGCTATGCTGTCTGCTCCGGCTCCCAGATTTCGCCGCTAACGCATTTCGATGACTCTAGGCGACATTCTGACCGTCGCTGCCAACAACGCGTTAGCATGCGAATTTGAAAATCCTTTGACAGTGATCCGCACGTAGCGGCAATTATCGGACGTTGCGCACGGTCATGATGCGCTTCCAAGGCAGCCATCGTCAAAATCATGGGCGTCTCCAGAACGGCCTTTTACCACTACATTCGCACTCGGAAGCCCGGTCCAAAGGCCCAAAAGACCGCAAACGAGCTTATGCTTCTACGCGAACATGCTCCGTACCCTGCATACCACTGTGCCCATTGGCGCGCCATCCGCGGGGAGGATCCGTGCGCGTTCCGGTTTTGGCTATTTCGTGCGGGCGTGCTTGTATTTGGGGTCCGAACCAGGTAGACGCGAAAAGTGCAGTCACATTACCATGTTTTTGCTCTTGTCGTGCGGCAGCCGTCCTCTGTGAGAGATTACGTACCTTTGTGCAGAAACACCCGTCTTTGCACGCGGTAGTATCGTTGACAGCGCTCTATTACCCACTTCTTTTACATGTTCCCGATAACGTAATCTTCGTGTGCACGGCCTCAGCTTGCATTTTTGCATGCAAATGTTTCAAGTTGGTTGTGCTGTCACGAACGAACGCCGGTACTCGACATCCCAACGCCGCCACCTCG
>JAGQPD010000551.1 GCA_020426865.1 Planctomycetales bacterium | reverse complement strand
ACCCGGGCATCCCGACGCCGACGCTCGAGGTTTCGTTGTCATGCCCAACGTCAAGCCTGCCAATGAGATGGTCGACTTGATTACCGCCAGTCGCTCCTACGAGGCAAACCTTCAGGCTTTGCGATCGTTGCGGACGATGGCCGAAAGTGCATTGTCATTACTAAGGTCGGTGTAATCCTCATGGCGGTCACCGGTGTTTCACATATCTCGTCAACTCCCATTCCATCTACCGGCAGTCGCCTTGCGACCACTGGTGGCCAGGACAATTCGTTTCTCGAATTGATCAAAGAGAAACTACAGAACGTTAACACGCAGCAGCTGGAGGCAGACAAGGCGATTCAGGATTATGCCAGCGGCGAGACTGACGACGTCCACAACGTCGTCGTCTCCGTCGCCAAAGCGGACCTGGCCTTCCGGATGGTGTTGGAAATTCGCAACCGTCTGATCGAGTCATACCAAGAAATCATGCGGATGCAGATATGAGAGGCAACTCGATCTGGTCATTGCATGACACAAGGACGTTACGATGATGCAATTCTTGCGGGACACGTTTCAACAACTTTATCAGCAATGGCAGTCCGCGACGATCGCGATGCGCATCATCATGGCGATCACGGCAATTGTCACGGTCCTGATGACCGTCGGCGTCGCCTATTGGGCGTCGCGACCTCAGTACATTGTCCTCGCTCAAGGACTTGCCCCCGCCGATGCCGCAGAGATCGTTGCAAAACTGGACTCGGGCAACATCCGCTATCAACTCAGCTTTTCTGGCTCGTCGATCTTGGTCGACAAGCGGCAGCTAAGTACCGCCCGTTTGGCCGTTGGTGACATGATTGCTCCCTTGCCCTCGGCTGACCTCGATACAGACGGAGGAATCTTGAGCGGTGACCCGAGCGACACACATGTGCGCCATGTTCGTTTTAAGGAACGCATGATTCGCGAAATGCTGATTCGGATTGAGGGGATCGCCGACGCCAGCGTGCAGCTATCGGTTCCGGAACCCAGTCCGTTTCTCCTTCATCGTAGCCCTCCAACCGCCAGTGTTGTCCTGCATTTTCGTCCCGGCTTTCACGCCAAACTCGACAAGGCACATACGGTCGCCATCCTTGTTGCCAAATCTGTGCCCGGATTAGACGAGACGGACGTCGTCGTTGCCGATAGTACCGGGCGCCAACTCGTCGGTGACGACAGCTTCGGCGGAACCGACCTGGCCGGCCAAGCCGAATACCGTGCCATGATCGAGGCCGATACGGCCGAGAAGGCTCTCGCAACCCTTCGCAACATGCAGGGCGTGAGTAGGTCGATCGTTAAGGTCAGTGCAGTGATTGACTTCAAAAGTACGTCGACGGAAATCACACGATACGATGCAAAGAACCGGACGGTGAAGTCTGAATCGACTTCAACCACAAAGTCCAAAGGTTATAACCACGACCCGTCGGGAATCGCAGGCGTTGGTTCGAACCCACCAAACCAACAGGCGGTCATCGCCAGCGGCACGCCGTTATCAGAACATTCATCGGAAACTTTGACCAACGAATTTGAACCGAGCAAGGAGGAGATCGTCACGAAGGAGGTCCCCGGTCAAATCACGCGACTCTCGATTGCCGCCATTGTCGATCTTACGCCGCGTCCGTCATCCGTCGGCAGCAGTTCCGACCCGGCGGCCAACAACCAACCGGCCCCCAAGACACCGACCTTGGAGGAAGTGAGAGAACTCATAAAATCTGCCGTCAACTTCGACGAAGAACGCGGTGACCAAATCGAGGTGGTGGAGGCAACTCTATTGCCTGAGCCGCAACCAAGTGACATGCTTGTCACGCTGCAGAATCGCGATTTCTACAACCAGTTGATCCGCAACGGCAGCTTGGGCATTGCTTCGCTCGTGGCGCTGGTCCTGGGGCTGATGACGCTGCGCAAGCTAAAACCCATCGCCGTACCGCAGCCCGTTACGGCGGACAACTCGGAGCGACTGCGGGCCATCAATGAGCTATCGCAGCAAGCTCGACAACATCCCGAAGCGATCCAGGCAATTATCTCGTCATGGCTGCGAGACGATGATGACGGCACGACAACGGCAGTCAGAAGGGCGGCGTAGTCCGCGCAACGGACAGAACGCAAGAATACGGTTTAACCCCAGTAATAATGTAATGAACAACGTATGACAGCTCAAACGGTAGAAGACCGCGTCACGATCCTGCTCAACCTGCTGGGACCGGAGTTCGCCGATACGCTGTTGGCTGAGTTACCGCCGGAGCGCGGTGACCGGATCAAGAAACGACTTGGTGACTTCGCGACAACACCACCCAAACCGAAAGACGTGGACGCTGTACTCGACGAATTTGAACGCATGTTGCGCTTTGCGATCGATGCCTACGGCGGTAACGACGCGCACGGTCACGCGGGGCATAAGCACAAGAAGAGTAAAGTAGAGTCACCGCCGGAGGAGCTCGAAGAGGACGATTCACCGCTGGGAGAGGCTGAGTGCTTTGTTCCGTCGGATGACCCTGTGGTTGACATCAAGCGGATGGGACCGTTACGACTTGCAACCGCATTGCGGGACGAGAACACACGAACGGTGGCCGTCGTCTTGAATTGCGTGAGCAGTGCCAAAGCGGGCGAAGTCTTGCAAAACATGCCATCGGAACGCCGCAATGAAGTATTCATGCAACTGCAGAACCCGCCGCAAACTCGCGCCGACGTGCTGCAACGAATGCTTGCCGCAACGGTCATGAAGGCGACCCGTGTCGACTTGCATGCAGTGATGGCGGAAATGGAAGACCGCGACCGAAAACTGGCTCAGATGCTACGCAACATGAGTCGGAAGCAACGTTCCGAGGTATTGGAAGCCTTAGAGGGAGTGGACGCGGACGCAGCGACACGCGTCAAGGATTTCTTGTATACGTTTGACGACCTGCTGCGTGTCGACGACCGCTCACTGCAGAAACTTCTGGGAGAGGTCGATGCCGGAACCTTATCGGTGGCGTTAAAGGATGGCCCGCAAGAACTACTCGACAAAGTGCTCGGCAACCTCAGCAAACGCGCCCGCGAGTCGCTCGCGGAAGAGATCGAATTATGCGGCGGTGTTGGTGAAGACGAACGCGCGGCCGCTCAAAAACGAATCACGCAAGTGATGATCGAAATGGATCAAAAAGGGGAACTGAACATGGCCAGTTAGGGCCGGAGTTTAGCCACGTTGTTTGAACATGTGATACATCCTGATCGACCGATTCGCCGCATCGTCACCGATGTGCCGATAACCATTTCGCCATCGCGCACGCCGCCGGGATCGGTGTCGGCAACGGTGTCGGCGTCGAACGCAGCGGGACCGCACACGGACCTGGAATCCTCTCCGGCGTCACCGACACATCCCGTGCATGAAGGGACGATCGCGCCGGACGAATCGCTCGGCGACCTACTTCTGCAGATTAGGGATGCGATGAATGACTTGGAGGAACGACGCCAAAATTCGCTGCACGAGTTGCAGGTGGCAACGATCGAACTTGCTGCGGCCATTGCGGGGAAAGTTGTCGGCCAAAAGATTGAAAATGACGAACAGCAGATTGTGCTGTTGGTCTCGGACGCATTGCACCATTTAACGCCCGAGCACAACACGACAGTCCGAATGAACGGCGACGACCTGTCGCTGTTAAAAACACAGGTCGGCAATACCGCCCCTCCATGGAAGGACTTCTGCAACCTACATTTTGTCGTCGACACGACATTGACACGTGGAACTTTTCGCATTGACGGCGAACCGTTCGGGTTGTTGATGGACGTACCTGCGATGCTCGATACCCTGCGACAACACTTGATGGAAAACTTGGAACATGCTCAGATTGAACGTCGAAAAACTGAAGGACCAGATCGCGCACTTCAACGGTTTCCAGACCGTCGGGAAACT
>JAGQPD010000550.1 GCA_020426865.1 Planctomycetales bacterium | reverse complement strand
CAGCGCAGCGTCCATCTGTTGTTGCAGCTGTACTCGCTGTCGCAGTTCATCGTGCTCGTTCAGCAAGCATTCGAAATCCTGACGAGCGGCGTCATCCAGCGTGCGATCAAGATAGGCTTGCAGAGTTGCTTCGAGGTTGGTGTCGTCCCAGTTCATTGTCATCGTGGACTCCTCCCAGATTTGGAACGGAGCCGTTCTTCGATATGTTTTCGCATGGCACCTCGAGCTCGGTGAACATGGCTCATTGCCGTACCTTCGGGAATCCCCATGGCTGTTGCGATTTCCGCATAGGACAATTGTTGTATCGTGCGCAGCAACAAGCAACATCGTGGCACTTCGCCGATCGAATGCAACGCCGATAGGACATCATCGTCGAAGCCCAGTTGATCGGCGTCGATATTCACGTTCAGGTGCCCTACTTCTTGGTATGACGCAGACTCGGCCGAATCTTCGCGACCTTGACTTTGGTCGAGTACGTACGGATCGGCGGCAAGGGTGGCGCGGTTACGAGTTCGCCGAGCATAGTTAAGTGAACAGAACCGCACAATCTCACTAAGCCACGCAGCGAAATTCGATCCATGACGGAATTGGTCCAGCTTCGATAGCCCGATCACCGCAGCTTCCTGCACCAAGTCCTCCGCTTGCGTTCGATCCCCAGTAATACCACTGGCGATCAGCCACAGGCGGGGGTAGATCTCCCGATACCGCGCAGCAAACAGCGCATGGGTCATCGGCTCGTCCGTACCCTCGCTAGTTTCCGGTTTGCTAGGTTGCGTATCGGTCATTGTCTACCATAATATGTTACAGAGCCGCACATTTATTGCGTCGGCAGTGGTAAAAATGTAGCTGCCGGTATCCCGGTACGGTAGATAGGCGGATGGGGCTTGGCAATTCGACTGTTCTCGTAGACCTGTCCTCGTAGACCGTCGACCTGTCTGCAAGTGCCGCCTTTATGCCTGGTCGCGCCAGGCGGTCGTGCAGCTGGAACAATCGCAAGCAGAACCGCTGCGTGCTTTGGGAGAATGGCGGAGTGCAATCGGGACAACGGCCGAACGCATCTGGAGAATGAACGTGACTTGGGATCGCAATCGTCTCGTCCACCGGCCCCCTTCACGGTGGCGGCCGTTAGCTGGATTCACGCTGGTGGAATTGCTCGTCGTGATCGCCATTGTGGGGGTCATGGTGGCGCTGTTGCTTCCCGCCGTCAATGCCGCTCGTGAAGCAGCCCGCAAAACGGCCTGTATCAACAATCAGCGGCAGATTGGTTTGGCGCTACGCAATTACGAGTCGGCGGCACGGAAATTTCCCCCCGGTCGCACCGGTTGCGATGATACCGGCGATCGCATGGACCACGCCGTCTGCCCTCCCGGCTTGCCCGCCGTCGCCAAAGTCGGTGCCAGTGGGTTCATTCTGATGCTTCCCCAACTTGAGCATCAAGGGCTGTACGATCAGTTGGATATCGATCACGGCGGACTCTGGAATCGCAATGTCGACGACCTTTACTGGTACGAAAACGAGGCGAAGTGCCGGGGCATCAAAGAGCGGGTGGCGGAATTTCTCTGCCCGAGCGATACATCGGGCGCCATCAGTGATGTTTACAATCCGGTCCACGCCGCGACCGGCAGCTACGCTCTCAGCCAGGGAAGTCTCGGACCCGATTCCCCAGTTCACTTGACCAAGTTTGAAAACGACGGCATGTTTCTCTACGTGACCGCCCGGCGTGAGAATCAACTCAAAGATGGCACCTCGAAAACGATTGCCATTGGCGAGGTCGCAATGAGCGACACATGGG
>JAGQPD010000549.1 GCA_020426865.1 Planctomycetales bacterium | reverse complement strand
CGCCGACGGCTATTCTGGGCCGTAGCAGCCGTGTTGGCCTGGATGGCCGTCTTCTGGCACTTCTTTGGACGCAAGGCGGATGCGCCCTATTTTGAACAAAGATCGCTCGCGTTGTTGTACCACGAATCAGTCGACAGCGGTTTTGAGCCCTATTACGATTGCCACGAACCGGAACGGTTCGCATCGACATTCCAACAACGCCAAGGGCGACCGTTACGATTGGCCGAAATGCCCGACGGCACGCGGATGCTGGGGCTCTCCTATCCCGGCGGATTCACCCGCAACACCACAGCCATCCTATGCGAAGTTGACCAACAACCGGTGATCGTCTTTGTCGATCGATTGACCGACGACAACCGCCGCTTGTCGTCCTGCAAGGAGGCCGGGCTTCACATCTTTCGTCAGGAACTGAATGGACTCGTCCTCTACGAAGTCTCCCCCTGGCCCAATCGGCGCGTCCTGGACTTCCTGCAGTTGGCCGACGTACAGGGCCGTCCACTTCCCTAGTGCTTTGTGACCGCTAGAAATTAGGGTGCCGTCCGATCGCCTCGCCTCTCCCAGATCCTCACCATTGTGAGGGTTTGGGAGAGTAAGCACCGCCGTGACAAGGACTTACAAGGTTTGCGGCGGGGCAATTCTAGCCTGATGCGCCCTCCCCCTTCCGCGAGCGGCCGCGAAATACCACTGCGCGTTTTGGAATTTTGCCGGCTTGGAAAAAAATTTTTTCCGGTCTGCAATGGCGGGTGGGTCCGAGGACATTTGTATTGTGAGGCTCAAGCTCTTGGGGAGAATGCCAAAGCGCGGCTTTCATGATCACGGCGATGCTTCGCTGTTGTGTTTGGTGTCTAGTATGTATCGGTCTCCACTGGGCTAACCAAAAAACACACACGGCGGGGCCATCGCCGTTTTTTTTGCCTACGGGGCAACCGACTTCGCTGAAGTTAGGCCGCGCCATGGCAATCTTCTCGCTGCACGGTAGCTCTGGCGCAGGAAAACTCCGAGACGTGGTCGCGCACTGGGACAGCGACTGCTATAATCGCAGGTTTTCCCCCGTCCTTCCTCGGCAGAAATGAAAACGGAGCGCATGAGCGAATCGCCCGAAGCATCGTCACGTCTTTTTCTATTGGATGGCATGGCGCTGACGTACCGTGCCCATTTTGCCATGATCCGCAGCCCTCGGTTCACAACGGGGGGCCAGTGTACGTCGGCCGTTTTTGGGGTCTTCAACACGGTGATGGAGATCATCAACCGCGATCAGCCGACGCACATCGCGGTGGCTTTTGATACGGCCGAACCGACGCACCGACACGAGGAATTCGCGGCCTACAAGGCACAACGCGACGCGATTCCGGAGGACATCGCGTCGCAGCTACCGTTGGTGTTTCGCTTATTCGAGGCGCTCAACATTCCCGTGATTCGCTGTCCGGGCTTTGAGGCGGATGATGTGATGGCGACCTTGGCGGGCGAAGCGGAACAAGCCGGCTTTGATACTTGGCTCGTCACACCAGACAAGGATTTTGATCAGTTGGTAACCGACCATGTCTTCGTCTTGAAGCCAGGTCGAGGGGGGGGGCAACGAGAAGTACTTGGTGTCCCCGAGGTATTGCAGAAATGGCAGATTCAACGAGTGGATCAGGTGATCGACATTTTAGGCTTGATGGGCGACGCCAGCGACAATATCCCGGGCATCCCGGGCATTGGGGAGAAGACGGCACAAAAACTGATCCAACAATACGATAACGTTGAGAATTTGTTGCAGCATGCGGAACAATTGAAAGGCAAGCAGCGTGAACGCGTCGAACAGAATGCCGATCAGGCGAGGCTTTCAAGACGGCTGGTTACCATCTTGCGGGACGTCCCGCACGGCATGAAGCTGGACGAGTTAGCGTCACGACCACCGGATCAAACGCGGTTGCGCCAGTTGCTAAGCGAATTACAATTTGAAACACTGGGCAAGCGGCTATTCGGTGGTGAGTTCAAGGTACAACAGACCGGCGACGCGTCGCCAACCCATCGATCATCGTTGTCGGAGACCGCAGCGTCATCGACTTCCGTGCCACTGCAGTCTCCCCAGCAGGGGATGTTGTTTGGCGACGAACTTGAAGAACAGACACTATCGGACGTAAAACATGCTTATCGAATCGTCCGGACCCCGGACGAGCAAATCGCATTGATCGGCGTATTGTCCCAACAGGAACGCATTTGTTTCGATACGGAGACAACGGGATTGGATCCCCATTCGGCCGAACTGGTGGGAATGGCGTTCTGCATTCGCCCGCACGAAGCGTCCTACGTCCCCTGCCCTGCCAATGTCGACGAAACACGAGCAATCCTCAATCGATTCCGCCCGATCTTGGAGAATCCGGCCATCGGCAAGATTGGTCACAACCTCAAATACGATGCGACGGTGCTCAAATGGCACGGGGTCGAATTGCGGGGAAGGCTGGAAGACACCATGCTGTCACACACACTGGTCGATCCCGAAGGCCGTCACAACCTCGATCAGTTGAGCCTGCAATATTTCGGGTATCGCAAGATCCCTACAAGCGACTTAATCGGCGAGCGAGGGAAATCGCAGAAGTGCATGCGTGACGTGGACGTGGACATTGTCGGGCAATATGCCGGGGAAGACGTCGATATCACCTGGCAGCTGCATCAACAGCTGGTGAAGGAAATCGAGCAGGCCGAATTGCAGCGGGTTTGTTATGAAGTGGAGTTTCCGTTGATTCCGGTTCTGGTCGATATGGAATTCGAAGGCATCCGTTTGGATGTGGAGGCGATCACCGCATACTCGCGTCAACTGGCGGAAGAAATTGATCAACTCCAGGAAAAAATCTTCGACGCAGCCGGACACCCGTTCAATATCGACTCCCCGAAACAACTGGGTGTCGTGCTGTACGACGAATTGCAGCTGGTCAAGAACCCCAAAAAAACTCCGACCGGACAATACACGACTCGCGAGGCCGAACTAACGACGCTGGCCAGCAAGCACGAGATCGTTCGCGACGTGCTCGATTACCGCAACGCAACGAAACTGAAGTCGGTCTACGTCGACCAACTGCCGCGGGCGGTTAATCCCAAGACCGGTCGCGTACACACCAACTACAGCCAGGCGTGGACAGCGACAGGGCGAATACAATCGAACAATCCGAACCTACAAACCATTCCGGTCCGCAAGGAGCGCGGTCGTGAGATTCGCGCGGCATTTGTCGCGCGTGATCATGAGCATCGATTGCTATCGGCCGACTATTCGCAGATCGAGTTGCGCATCCTCGCACACCTGTCCCGGGATGAGGCGCTGATCGAGGCGTTCCGGGGCGGGGCGGACATTCATCGTGCGGTCGCCGCGCAGATTCACGGGGTGGCGCCGGACGAAGTCACCTCGGCCCAGCGCAACGGGGCCAAGATGGTGAACTTCGGGATCGTCTACGGCGTGACCCCCTTCGGCCTGGCCCGCCGGCTGCGGATCTCACAGGACGAGGCAGCGACGATCATCCGGGACTACAAACTGCGCTTCCCCGGGATCACCACCTTCCTGGAGTCATGCATTCACCAGGCCCGTCGTTTCGGCTACGTGGAGACGATGCTGGGTCGTCGTCGGCCCATCACCGAGGTGGATTCGCGCAACGCG
>JAGQPD010000548.1 GCA_020426865.1 Planctomycetales bacterium | reverse complement strand
CCCCGAGATTCTTGCTGCCCGCGAAAACGTCGTATCCCGTCGCCGTTTCTTTGAATTTGAATTTAGCCATAGTAACCTTCATCTCGTTAGTGTGGTGGAAAAAAACTTACCGTCGCACCGATCCGCACCCGCAGCGTACGGCGCTGCAGGGCATCGGTACGAGTGAGACCCTTACAATCCGCGGCGGTGGGACCGCCAAGTTGAGGAGCTGACGAAGCTGAGTGTCATCAAAAGTCCGACGATATGTCTGTCGACTGTTTCGATTTGCACATTTCGCATCGGATGTGCAAGTTGACAGAACGCCGAGTCGTGGCCACATTGCGTTCCAACCAGCCCGAATCACCAAGAGTGTCATCAGGGACAATTCAGTGGCATTTGCATTCGGGTCGTTTCTCATTCAACGGCGTGCCCCTCACGCTCCCCTATTTTTATCAATTATCTGTCGGTTGCAATAGGTGGGGTAGGCCGTTTTAAGCGAAAGTTTTCCGTCCGGCGTGCCGGTGTGTCCCGTAGCCGGCAGCCAACATGTTGCCCAGGGCACGATAGAGTCGCCAGGTTGACGGAAAACGGATAGAAATCGGCTGTGACTGACGCAACCTGGGCCTGTCGCATATCCGCCATTTTCCGTGAAAATCGAGGAATTAGTCGATGTAATTCAGTAATTTCAATTTATTCTGCCGAATTCTCGCGACCTTGCCGCGGTTTTTCCGCCGCCATGTCGGATTTCGGCTCGTCGGCGCCACCCGATTCCTCGCCGTCACACTCGCTGCCAGCGTCATCGTCATTGTTTTCGTCAATAATATCCGCTAATTCAAAGTCTATCACACAAAACCGACCCTTGACGGGATCGTAGGTGATATTTCGCTCAAATTGGTCACCGTGACGCACGCCAAAGGTTTCCAATTCGCGAAAAAGAGATTTCATCTTGCCGTCACTGAGACTTCGCACCGGCTGGCCACAATTCGTCGTGACCAGATAAAGTCGCTCGTCGTCAAATTCGATGACACGCGGTACAAAATCACAATTTCTTTCCTCAAGAAACTGTAATACGGTCTTTTCCGTCTCATAGCGTACGTCCGCATCGGTGCCGCGAAACGTCTTATGGACAGAACCGTCATAGGCCACTCGAACGTGCGACCGAACCGTATCCTTGATGTCTTTCATGATAGGTCGTCCTGCCGTCTTGCTGCGGCGTCTGGCCTTACCTTCGCACCTTGGAGTATCGAACCAATGCCATGTTTGATGACTTCTCGCCAAGTAGCTCCGCCGACACGACTACTGCCGACACGTTCGATCCTCCCCGTCCCGTGCCAACTGTTCTTGCCACTTTTGCAGTAGTTGCAACGCGTGTACCGGCGGCAAGTGTTCAATCTGTAACTGACGCAATTCGTCGAATAACGGGTGGTCCATCGGATCGAATAATGTTAGCTGATACTGAGTCGGGCGTCGAACGATATGGTTGGCACGCGGACGGGAAACTTGGCGAGCCCCACCGCCATGCTCGTGCTCCAGATGAATCAGTATCTGCTTCGCACGCTCGTTGACCGACTCCGGCACCCCCGCCAGTTCCGCAACATGAATTCCATAGCTCTTGTCGGCTGCACCTGGCACAATCTTGTGCAGGAACACCACCTTTCCATTCCATTCTTTGACTTCCACATTCAGATTTGCCACGCCCGTCAGCGAATTCTGCAGCGCTGTCAATTCGTGATAGTGTGTGGCAAATAGCGTTCGGCATCCAATCTGGTCGTGCAGGTATTCGACGATCGACCATGCCAGTGACACTCCGTCGTAGGTACTTGTGCCACGCCCGATTTCGTCGAGGATCACCAGGCTCCGCTGCGTCGCCGTATTGAGGATCCGCGCCGTCTCGGTCATCTCCACCATGAACGTGCTTTGGCCCCGCGACAATTCGTCGCTGGCACCGACGCGAGCAAAAATCCGATCGGCAATGCCAATGTGGGCTTCCCGCGCCGGTACGAAACTACCCATCTGCGCCATCAGCGATATCAAAGCAACTTGACGAATATACGTGCTCTTGCCCGCCATATTCGGCCCCGTGATCAACGCCAACGTCACCCCCCCCGGAT
>JAGQPD010000547.1 GCA_020426865.1 Planctomycetales bacterium | reverse complement strand
TCGTCAGCGTGCAGGGCGTGAAGACTCCACCAAACGTGTTGAACTTGACAACCGAGGAGGTCGCTTTACTGGTGTTCCTGGCGGATGTGTTCAAATTCCATTTCCCGTGGCGTCCGTCTGGCGACTAACATCCGGCCGGCTTTTCCGCCTTCAGTACGGTCTCAATCGCGTCGACGACAGCGCGCCATTCTTCGATCGATGCCGCCAGTCGCTTCTTGCCTTTACCTGTTGTTCGGTAGACCACCCGCGACCGACCGTTGACTTCGTCATCGCGAGGCGCCAAGCAACCTTCCGACTCCAACCGGTGTAGCACCGGATAGATACTTCCTTCGCCAAAATTGATCTTGTTCTCCGCCGTGGCTTTGATCGCCTGCACGAGTTGATAGCCGTACATTGGTTTGAGCGACAGGATTCGCAGTACCAGGAGTTCGGGGACGCCATTAAGAAAATCGGGATTTGTTTTTCCTTTGGGCACAGTACAGTTCCTCTGGGAGATTTCCCCTTCAAGAGCATCCGGGATTCAGCGCGAGGGTGAGAATGCCTCGAACCAACAAGTATTACTAATACCTGGTGGTTCGAGGTATGTCAAGGCCCGAGAGTCGAGTAACTGCTCTGTGGGGCGGATCATCTTCGGCGGGGAACGAAAAAATCCCAACCCCGATCTGAATCACCACTTAAATCTCCGGCTTTTCGGCGTCGTACCCCGCTTTGCCATGTCAATGCTATGTCGTTTCAACTGAATGTCAGTATTCGGGTCCAGACAAGCACGCAGCGCGGGAGGAGATCAAGTATGTGATCGAGATCAAGGTTAGGAATTGGAGGAGGTCGGACAGGGAGCAGATCTGTCCGACCTTCGGCTTCGGATTGCAGATTCGCACGCAAAGGCGTAGCTAGTATCGCAAGATCATGTCGACCGTCAGGCGGTTGTCGAGAACATCGCGACGTTCGGTAAGTGGCAATTCCCAGGCGACACCCAGTTCCATGTGGTTGCCCGGCTTGTACTTCATGCCAAACGCCCCCGTGACGATATCGTTGCCGGCGACACCAACAGTGCCAAGGTTGAACAGGTCACCCCCTTCGATCGGCGCCAACGTAAACACTTTGCCCGATGACATGTAATGGTACCAGTTGAACTCGGTCAAGGCGTACAGGTTCGTGCCGCGAATGCGGTGATCGAAGTGATTGGACCAGAACCAAAGCGAACTTTCCGCCGATCGGTCGGCCGGCAACAGGAAACCACTCGCACTGATCCAGTGGTTGCTGTTGTTGAATAACGCGGTACCACCAGAGAGGAATAAATTGAATAGCCCGTCACCATTGCCTTATTGCCTTGCTGTGTGCCCGGAGTCCCCACCGGCATTTCATACGTCAAGCCGACACTGAGCAAGCGTTGGCGGCATGGGTCACGCAGCAACGTGTACTTCAAACCAGCTGCGACGTCGGCCCATCCGTCGTCAATCAATGGATTGGTTGACCAGGCGTACCCATCCTTCGTGGCGATGATCGACAAGCGGTCGGTCAACGCGGCACGCAATTGGACCGCCAGCAAGTTCACGTCGCCACCAGTGGCTGCCAACGGTACCTTGTGACGAAGGTAGATTATGCGGGCTTCGGTGAGCGTACGTGGGTCTTCGAAAAACACCGGATTTGTCATCGGGCTGATAAAGCAATCGAAACAGTGATCGCTCGGCTTGATCAATCCGCCCAGCAACCCGCGACGGCAGCAACGACTGCAAGCTCCGGTGCATCCGCCACTGCATCCTGTTGTGCAACCGCTGACGCCGCCGCAGCCGCATCCGTCACCACATCCGCAGTCACCGGTGCAACCACCTCCCGCACCGCCGCAACCACAACCACTCAGAGTTGAGCAACCCGGGTCGGTGCAGCTACTGCCAACGCCACAGCCACACCCATCACTACAGCCCACGCTGCCGGTGCAACTGGCCAATGATACCCCTGGATCCAAAATCGTCGTCTTTCGAAACCCTTGCGGTAACGATCGCGAAATCGACATTAGTCCGTCCGCGTTGTCCATTCTTGCCGGCTCGGCGGCACCTGCTGCGGACAACGGTAATAAGAATGACAGTGTGAGCACCAACGCTCGTGATACTTTAACTGACATGTGCCAGTCTCCCAACTTTTTCGATACGAGATTTCGCGGACTTGCCTGAGTCACAATGGCGTCAATGGATGAGTCGTCTTCCTTGACTGTATCACGTAAAATCGGACCGGATTTCGTAAGAGAATGAGTATCAAACCCAGAGGCCGCAAAGTTTAACAGTCCAAGTCGCGGCGGATCGCGGGCGGTTGCAAGACCGCACGCCAGCATGTGCTGCAGTTGCGCTGTGGTTCGTGCAGCCTGGCAATGTGAACAAAAGTGCTAGCTCGCTCCCACCCGTCAATTCCATTGCATTCCCACCACCGGCCAACACGCTTCGCCGATGTGCAAACATGGCACGCCCCGACGAACTCCCATCGTTCCGCCGTGTGCGAATGGGCACACTTTGGGAGGTGCGGCCAAGAAGGGGGGGGCCGTTTGGACGGCGAATGCGGTCTATAGCCTCCAAAAAAGTCCAATTTTTCCAAGTAGCGCAAGGGATTTAGGCGAGTGCTAGCAGCGTTGTTCGATGATAAAGTCGGGCAGCACACCAGGGAATTGCAATTGTTGAACGAGAGTTGAGCCAAAGGGAAGGGCATGTGGGGATTACAGAGGAAAACAGTACAGGGGAAGACGGCGAGTTTCAAGCAAGTGAAGCGAGCGGCTGGGGCGCTGGTGGATTTTGACGGCGATGCGGTGCGAGACCTTTTGATTCGCGCCGCAGGGGACGAGCTATCGATGGTGGCTCGGTCGTCGACGACGACAATCGGTGGGCAATTGTCCGCGATTCGGCAGAGCGTAACCGATTTCACCTCGATACTAGAGGGTGTCGAACGCGTGCAAGCCAACGTTCAAGAGATTGACGCCAGTGTCGATACGGTATTGCGGGAGGCACATGGGAGTTCGCTCGAGCTACAGGAGGTAAGCCAGCGGATGGAGGTACTCGAAGGGCATTTTGCCGCGATCGATGGGCTCGTACGCAGCGTGAATCGGATTGCGGATCAGACGCACTTGTTGGCACTCAACGCCACGATCGAAGCGGCAC
>JAGQPD010000546.1 GCA_020426865.1 Planctomycetales bacterium | reverse complement strand
CCCATCTTGGTCATGTTGCGGACGTTGTTGGAGTGGATGATCGCGGTGTGGCGGAATCCGTGCTCGTACTGACGCGCCTTCTCAATCGCATCGTCCACGTCGCGACAGCGAACGAACGGAACAAAGGGCATCATTTGTTCGACGGGCACAAATGGGTTGTATTCGTCCGTCTCGCCAAACAATAATTCGGTTTCCGCCGGGATTTTGCGACCAACGGCCTGGGCGAGCACGGCAGCGTCTTGTCCAATAAATTCTTTGGCCGCCACGTCGTGACGGTGCTCTTCCTCGCCAACTTGAGTGATTGCCAGCGATGTCAATCGATCGATTTCACTGGAGTTCAGCCGGACGGCACCCGCATGTTCCATGGCGAGCATCAGTTCGTCGAAGATCGCGTCGACCGCAAAAACTTCCTTCTCGGCAATGCATAGCAGGTTGTTGTCGTATGCCCCACCTTGAATAATGCAGTGTGCGGCGCGTTTGAGATCTGCTGTCTCGTCGACAACCACCGGTGGATTACCGGGGCCAGCTACCACGGCTCGCTTGCCGGAATTCAACGCCGCTCGGGCCACGGCCGGACCACCGGTGACACAGATCATCGCCACATCGCGATGCGAGAAGATGGCGTCGGCGGTTTCCAACGTTGGTTCGGCGATAACGCAGACCAGATTGTCAATTCCCACATCGTCATAAATCGCCTTATTGAAACGTCGTACGCCTTCGGCGGCAACCAAACGGCCCGATGGGTGCGGGTTTACTACAAGCGTGTTGCCCCCGGCAATCATACTCACGGCATTCCCCGTAATCGTCGGCAGCGAATGGGTCACGGGCGTGATCGCACCGATCACGCCGAACGGCGCGTGTTCGATCACGGCCAAACCATGGTCACCACTGAACACCTCGCTCCGCATGAACTCGACGCCCGGCGACCGTTCCCCTAGCGTCCGCAACTTCTCAATCTTGTGTGGCAAGCGTCCGATCTTGGTCTCGTTCATTTCCATCGTTCCGAGTTCGACGCATTGATCGATCGAGATGCGTCGGATATGGTCGATGATCCGTTTGCGGTCTTCGATCGTACGTTCCGACAACGCTTCGAATGCCTCACTCGCGGCCGCGACAGCGTCGTTGACACAGGTAAACACGCCGTGGCGGCCAGCGTAACCGGACGATGGCATCGGCGGAATACGTCCAACCTCTGCCAGCACCTGTTGGACGACATTGCGGATCAGGGTTTCAGATAGTTGCATGATTTCTCACCGTAGGTATCCCAGCTAGTCTTTTTCGTAAACGCATTCGCTGTCGACGTGCACCGAATCGACGATCCCGATGATCACGGTATCGATCGGTAAGTTCTTCGTTTCCGGCGTCAGACGGGCGCTACTTCCCTGCGTGATCAGCACGAATTCGCCGATTCCGGCGCCGATTGTGTCGACCGCCACGAACGTGCGACCCGTCGTTGCCAGGTCGCGTTTCGATTTCTTGGTTTCGATGCGAAACGGCTCGACGACCAATAGCTTGTGGCCGACCATCGCCCCAACTTTTTGCGTCGCCACAACCGATCCAGTAACTTTTGCCAGAAACATCGCTAGTTATCCTGTTCGTGTAACCATTGAGCGACTTGTCTCGCCACGATCAATTCTTCATTTGTTGGAATCACCCACAACGCGATGCGGCTGGTATCGGACGACACACAGCCTTCACCCGCCAGCGATCCGTTTCTCGCCTGGTCCAATTCGATGCCAAGCTCACTCAACCCGCGACAGATTCCTTCGCGGACCGTACGACCGTTTTCTCCGATGCCGCCGGTAAACACAATTGCATCGGCGCCACCAAGCTGGACAAGCAAGCCACCTAAATGTCGCCGAATCTCATAAACGTAGACGTCCAATGCCAATTGAGCACGATCGCTTCCTTCGGCGATTGCGCGCTCCAAATCACGAATGTCGCCACTGGTGCCGCTCAATCCCGCCAATCCACTCTGATTGGCCAACTGTTGTAGCACTTCGTCCAGTGTCATTCCGGTCTGCGACATGATCCACGGCAATGCGAAGGGATCGAAATCCCCGACACGATTATTCTGCGGCAACCCCGACTGCGGGCTCATCCCCATCGTCGTGGCGACGCTCTGTCCGTCTTGGATGGCACACAGGCTGCTGGAACCACCCAAGTGACACGAGATCACTCGCCCGGCCAAGGGCCCGATTACCTCGCGGGAACGTTCGGCAATAAAGCGATGGCTGGCACCGTGGAACCCCCAACGTTGCACGAGTAGCGTTTCGCTCCATTCGAGCGGCACGGCATAATGGCGGGCTGCCGGTGGGATCGTCGCATGAAATCCGGTTTCAAATGCCGCTACCAACGGTATGTCAGGAAATCGTTCTGCCAAACGTCGCATCGCCGACACGTAGGGTGGGTTATGAGCTGGCGCGACTTGATTGAACTCTTCCATCGCGTCCAACACACGCTGATCCACCCGCTGCACGCCAGTGACACGACCGCCATGGACTGCCTTGAATCCAATCGCACTCACCTCATCCGCTGACGCAATACACCCATGCTCGGGGTCGGTCAATTGCTCCAGGCACTGTCGCACGGCGGCGGCGTGATCGGGCACATGGGACGTGCGTTGATCTGCATATTCACCGATTTCAACTTTGCATGTACTCTCGTCGCCACCAATTCGATCGACCGAACCGCGAGCCATTTGTCGATTGTTCGACATGTCGAACAATCGATACTTGAAGCTCGTCGATCCAAGATTGGCGACAAGTATCTTCGATTCGCGTTCGGCCACGAATGCCCTTTCCTTCCTGATGTGAATCTGATCGAACTGAGGCTACCTACATGCGTCATCGTCAGTTCATGAACCATGGAAAAGTTACGGACGATTTAGGAAAAATACGCTTCCGCAAGCCCTTCGGCCGGTCGGGGAATGACGTGGCTACTGACGAGCTCGCCATGTTGCGAAGCGGCTTGCGCGCCCGCTTCGACGGCCGCACGGACACTCCCTACGTCGCCGCGGACGACGGTAGCGACGAACGCTCCGCCGATCGAAATGCGTTTGACGATCTCCACGTTGGCTGCTTTGGCCATCGAATCGGTGGCCTCGACCAGTCCGATCAACCCTTTGGTTTCGACAATTCCGATTGCACTGCTCATGGTTTTTGTTCCTTAATCGTTAAGCTTTTTTCGGGAGGACAATGCCGAGGTCTTCGTGCGGTCGCGCGATCACTTGAACGCTAACCACCTCGCCAATGCGACTGGCCGCGTTGGCTCCCGCGTCCGTCGCCGCCTTAACAGCCGCGACATCGCCCGTTACGAAGGCCGTGACCAGACCGCTGCCGATCTTGTCCCAACCCATAAACTGCACGTTGGCAGCTTTCATCATTGCGTCTGTTGCCTCCACCAGGGCGGTAAAACCCTTGGTTTCGATCATCCCCAACGCCTCCATTGGATTCGCCATTGTTTGAATCTCCACTCGTTGTGACTACTTGTTGTAATAACTACGACTTGTTGTAACTACGTACCATCGGTGCGTAACCCATGTTTCGTTCCGCTTGTGGTGCGTTTAGTGACGGCAGGCACAAGCCGGTTCCTGTTTGAAGATCTCCACTCGAGCCGCCGCTTCCAAGTTGCACGCGTTTCCTTCATCCGTGTCGATATGCACTTCCAGTTTGGCGTACTCGTCCGGACGCACGATCAAGTCTTCCATCACCATCGTGCAACCCGGTGACTCGATTCGCAACTTCATCAAGTCGCCTTTTTTCACGCCGTAGTGCCTCGCGTCACGGAAATTCATATGCACGTGCCGTGCAGCCCGGATCACTCCTTCTTTCAATTCCACGACGCCCCGCGGACCTACCAGCACACATCCCGGTGTCCCTTCGATGTTGCCACTCAACCGCACCGGCGCATCGATTCCCAGCGAAATGGCGTCCGTATACGCCAGCTCGACCTGGCTGGCAGGCCGAGTCGGCCCGAGCACTCGCACCGTCGGCAACATCCGCCGCCGTGGTCCCACCAGCATCACCGTCTGCTGAGCCGCATAAAAACCGTCTTGATACAACGGCTTCTCCGGTAACAATGTCTGGCCAGGACCAAACAGGATCTCCACGTGTTCGTCCGTCAGATGACAATGACGTGCCGAGATGCTGACAACCAACTCCGATGGCGCCGCCGCCGACAATCCTGCCGGTTCCAGTGCGACGCTACTCAGCTGACCCATTACCGCCCTGCGCACCAATTGTTCAATCGTCGTTCGGTCTAAACTTGTTCCCGTTGCCATGCTCGATACCTGCTCATTCAACTCGCGAGATTCCCATCTCTGATTCAATCACATTTTTGAATTGTTGTTGTCTGGTCGCCGTTGTTGCCCTGGGGCAGCTCGGCAATCGTCAGCTTTACCCCCGCCTGTTTCATCCGGTCTCGCCAGTCCTCGCCAATCCCACTGTCGACCACCAAATGGTCAATCTTTCCCAACTCGCATAATAGCGCCAGACTCTGATGGCCAAATTTTGTGCTGTCGGCCAAGACAATCGTCTCTTCCGCCGCACATTGCATCGCTTGTTCCGTCTCCACCAGCAACAGGTTGCTGTTGAAATACCCGCGCTCCGTAATGCCGGCCACGCTGATGAACGCGCGCCGTACATTGAGCGAACGCAACATCTCGTTGGCATACGGACCCAAGGTCACCCCAGTCCGCAGGTGGACGTATCCCCCTAACAAGATCAAGTCACCACCGTCGCTGGAGGTGAACAAGTTCGCCACCGGCAACGAATTGGTAATCACTTGCACCGGTCGCCCTACCAACAGCCGCGCTAGCTCAAACGTCGTGCTGCCTCCGTCTAGGAGGACCACGTCGCCATCCTCCACCAGCGCGGCCGCCGCCGCCGCCACCTGCCGCTTCTTCTCGGACTGCATGTACTGTCGCTGGCGAAAATGCGGCAGATGTGGCGTCGGACCGGTATAGAAGGCACCCCCATGCGTGCGTTGAGCACCCCCGGCCTCCTCCAAAAAGTCTAGGTCACGCCGGATGGTCGATTCGGATACGTTCAATTCTTGGGCCAAATCGGTCAGTGCGGCAAAACCCCGCTGCCGAATCAATTCCAAGACCTGCGCCCGCCGTTCCTCCGACATGCTAGTGTTCCTTCAAATCATGCGAGGTTTCTGTCAGTTCATTGGTATTCTATGGCATTTTCTGGCAGATTGCAAGCATGTAATGATAGAAATCTGTCAAGAAGGTGATAGAAAATGGCCAGGAAGGGTCAAAGGAGGTTCGCCGCGCCCTGGAAACCGGGCCCGTCGGCCTTGGGAGATCGGGGCGGCGCGAACCGGGCCCTTTCGGCCCGGCAGGGGTCTTCGGCCCTGGGACGGTGAGCTTCGAGGTGGCGTTCGTTCTATCGA
>JAGQPD010000545.1 GCA_020426865.1 Planctomycetales bacterium | reverse complement strand
GGCATCGCCATCGACCAGCAGGACCGGATTTGGATCACGAACAGCGCTTCCAACACCGTGACCCGCTTCCCGGCGAGCAACCCCGGACAGGCTGAGGAGTTCAAGGTCGGCTTCAGCCCACACGCCATCGCAATCGATAGCAAGGGCAACGCCTGGATCGGCAACCTCATCGGGCATCCGAAGGCCCGGGAGAAGCTGGCTCTGGTCAAGCAAAAGCTCGAAGGGAAGATCGAGGCCAGGGAAGGCTCCATGACGGCCGACGATGTGGCTGCAAATATGTGGGCCGACTTGTGGGACATCATCAACAAATACCCCGGCGGCGATGTCTCGATGATCACGCCCGACGGCAAGGTACATGGCCCTTTCAATGCAGATGGTGCCATCACCGGCCCGTGGGGGATCGCCATTGACGGCAATGATCATGTCTGGGTGGCAAGTTCCACCAGCAGCTCCGTAACCCAGCTCGCCGGTGTGCGCCCCGAGACTCGCCCCCCGGGCTTGAAGACTGGCGACCCGATTACCCCACACGACGGCTATCTCGGCGGACTACAGGTCATAGCGCCGATCGCTGTCGATCCGGCTGGTAATGTCTGGGTTGGCAACGGCTTCCACGACACGGGGGCGGGCTTCAGCAAGACCCCTCCTGAAGCACGGTCCACACAGTTTGGCGCCCACACGATCGTGGTCTTTTTCGGCGTGGCCAAGCCGGTGAAGACCCCTCTGATCGGACCGGTGCGAGGATTTTAATCGCATCTATATATCTCAACACCCAGACACACTTTCTTAAACAACATTAAGGTTGCCCTCATGATCGTCTCACGATTTGCACTAGCACTGTTTCTAACACTCATGCCATTCGCAGCAAATGCTAGCGAAATCGTCAATGCGCTAAACTACGTTCGCGCTGAAAGCGACATGCAGTTCAAGGATTATGCCGCTAAGACAGGTGGCATCGGCAAGCTCTTGAATCTTCGTGAGGTTTACTCGGTCAAGAATCAGACCACGATTCGCGGCAATCGCGACACACTCTACTCATTCGGCGTGTATGACCTGACGTCACCGGTCACGATTATCAAACCGGATTCTCCCGACCGGTTCCAATCGTTACTAGTCATTGATCAAGATCATTACAATCCGGTGCTGAAGAACGGCGCTGGGGAAGTGACACTGTCCATCGATTCGGTTGGCACGCGATACGCGATGGTGTTCTTCCGGACGTTTTGTGACCCCAACGACCCTGCGGACATGAAGAAGGCGTACGAATTGCAGGATGCTATTCAAATCAAGCAGGCTTCACCCGGCAAGCTGGAATTACCGGACTGGGATGAGAAATCGCTCGTCGAGACGCGGCAGATATTTAACAACCTCGCCGTGAAGATCGGCAGTCTTCCGGAAGGATTCGGAGCCCGCGGCTTCGTCGACCCGACGCAGCATTTGCTAGCCTCAGCGGCCGGCTGGGGCGGAAATCCTCAGCGGGGAGCGATGTATTTCGCTGTCGCTCCTGAGAAGAACGACGGCCCAACCGCCTACAAGCTCACCATGCCGAAGGACATACCCGTACAAGCCTTCTGGTCGGTCACCGTCTACAACAAAGACGGTTTCTTCACACCCAATGATCTCAACGCCTATTCATTCAACAGCAAGACGGCGAATGCTAACCCAGACGGCACTATCACCATCCACTTCGGTGGCGACCCATCGGCTAACAACTACCTGCCGATCGAGGATGGCTGGAACTATCTCGTTCGCTGCTATCTGCCCGGCTGGCAGATCATCGAAGGCAATTGGACGCCTCCGTCGGCGGAGCCGGTAAAATGAAGACAGTCACGGTTTGAAGAATGTCGTCCACACGGTGCTGCTCCGGGTCCAGGTGACGTTCATAAGCCCCCCAATCATCGGTGTAGTAACGACGGATGTCGAAGCCGCTGAGGAGCGCTTTGAGTGCCGTCAACACGTGATCTTGACGTCGGCCAAACACGTATGCCAGGACGGTGTTGGTGGCATGATCCACGGCATACCATAGCCCGCGCGGATTAGCCTTGCGCCCGACAAACGACCACTGCTCGTCCCTTTCTACGGCCCGTTCCCGTCGCCCCCCGATCGCCTTGGGCGAGTATCTCACCCCCCGCGGGATTGACCGTCACGAGTCGGCTCGCTTTTTTTTCTAGGCGCTGATCACGGTGCCTTGGTTGATCTTTAGCACCCGGGCGGTATCGCGGATACCGCTCCCATTGAGTGCCATCTCGACCGCCTGCGTTTTAACACCCGGCTCATACGCTTTGTAACGATAGCTCAGCATGATACGCTGCTGCTGACCAGGGTTC
>JAGQPD010000544.1 GCA_020426865.1 Planctomycetales bacterium | reverse complement strand
GGGGTCGCGGGCCAAGACCGCGTCGTTGGCGGCCACGGACGCAGCGGTCGCGGCGACCGTCACCTTTTCGTTCCTGGTATTGGCGGCGCTAAACATGGGAGGTTGATCGAAACCAATACTGACAGACTCCGAGGTAATTACGCTATATATTGTCCTCAATGCGGCAAGAAGCAGAAGCTGATTCGAGGACGTACGGTTTGGCTGGCGGTCCAATGGACGTGACGTGACGCAGCGCGGATTACTCGTGCGGGACCGCGCGGCCAAAGTTGAAAAAGCGGCGTTTCAACTTGAGCGGTTCCCGGCCCATCCTTCGCAGCCGATCGATCGCCAGGATGACGAGTGCAGAATCGACGGTTCCCGGTGCCGCGGCGTTTTCCAAGTAGGGAATCGTCCCGCTTGCGAGTTCTCGATCCTCTCGACGCAACGTATATTCGATGCGTTTGGACTGGACATTCGCGACGGACATTTCCAAGAGCCAGGCATTTTCGGTCGATTCGGCGGGAATCGGCTCCCGCAAGGTCTGATCGCGGGTCCCCAGTCCGAACGCATCTCGCGCGGTCATCAACAGCGCCTGGCGGACAATTTCGCGGTGATAGGTATTGGCGACGTAACGCTCCTCAGCTTGAGAGTCAGACGTGAAGGGCATGGCAGGCGAGACGAGGCACAACACCTTCGGTGCGGCCAGACAAGGTCCGGCAGTTGCCCAAGCCAAAACAACAACGAGCGACTGTACCGACCACTGCCAGGGTATCCAGCGATACATAGATTTGTTCTCCGTTATTGACGCAGTGCATTGTCCAATCTGGTGCGTTGTTACCGCTAAGAATAAGGGTCGCTTTTCTGGCCGCCTCTCCCGGACCCTCACATGTGAGGATCTAGGAGAGGCAGCCAGAAAAGGTGCCCCCTAATTCTCTGCTGTAACAAGGCAATAGTGATGGGTTAATTACTGGCTGAGGCACGAGTGGGTTCGTGGGCGTCCCTGACATTGACTGTGACGTCTGCGAAGAAATCTTTTCTATCACGGAATTGGATCGGCAATCGTCGACGGCGCTAGCGGTCCGGTCCGCACTCGCCATTCTACATCATTTACGTGTCATCACCGCATCATTTTCGTGTTCGCGGGGCTCTTCTGGCCGAACTACGCCCACCGTCTTCGCGAGCCATGAGCGTCGCAAGTCCGAGGTCACCCGCGGCTCCTTTCGGCCTCGGCACACCGCGTTGAGATCGCACGTCGTCTGCTCGGCCGATCGATCGTACGGTTCCCCTACCCAGAGCGACGTATCCGTTCGTGGCACTCACGGATACTCTGCCCTGGGCTAGGCTGTTGCTGGCCCTTCAGGGCACGGTTGCTGGCGGTCCAATGGACGTGACGTGACGCATTGGCTGGTGGTTGGGCATCTGCGGCCGTGGCACCAGACAGACTCATGGCTGCTCCGATATGGAGCGACGAGCGGGATCGACGGTGACCATCACGCGGCGGTATCGCGTCAGCGGCGGCGAACCGGTGTCGGTGAGGGTCAGAAGCAGATGAATGGTCTTGGTGTCTTCGACCTGAGGCGCAATGAAGGAGGTCGCTGGCGACGTGGTATTGTCAAGGGGCGGAAAGGGGCCTCGGTAAGTGCCAGCTTCGGGATAGTAACTCCACTCGAAGTTCAGTGGATCGCCGTCGGGGTCTGAGGAATCGTCCGCGTCGAGCGAGACGCGTTCGCCCGCGGCCACGGTGCGACGCAGCAGACCATTCACGTCTGGCACCGGCGGGTGGTTCGCATCTTTCGCATCCGTGACGCACCAGTCGAGCCGGGCCTTGAAATCATTTTGCAGATGAATCGCCCAGCGTGCCAGCGTATTGTCTCGGTGCGTGGTGCCCTGCCACGTGTCCTGCTGGTTCGCCCAGTAATAGGGTCGATCCCCGTGATTCTCATTGCGGCCGTAGCGGCCGGCCCAACTTCCCCACGTCGGCTGTTCGGGTTCGTTCATCCCGGTTGGGATCAGGTACAGAAACGTCATCGAGTCGCCTTCCTTTTGCGGTTGGGTTGTGTTCAGGGGGTACGACGCACCCAGAGGGCCGTGACCGGTGAGTACGTCGCGCTGGACGTTGAAGTCGCCGGCGGTGGCCGTTAGTGCCGAGAAGCGGTGGTACCAGCGATTGCGGTCCAGTTCCGGCCGAAAGGTGTCGACCCACAACGTAAATGGCGGTTCGCGTTTCGTCGTGTGGTCGCCGAACTGGTCGTCCGAACTGAGACGCAGGCGGTTCTTGAATGTGGCGTATCCGGAGGGTCCACGTTCGCGTAGCACTTGGTCGAGCGCCAGTTTGAGACTACTCGGGGCCGAGCCATGGTCGGTCCCCCAGTTCATATACCAGACCGGACGCGGATCGGCGGCATCAACCGCTGCCAGGATCAGCTCAACTGCCTCGTTGTTGTCGCCGTATCCCGCGACCGTCCGCGCCAGCAATTGTTCGGGTCGAGGATAACGTGGGTCATGCTGGAGCAGACTGGGATAACATTCCGCATAGGCCTTCACCATCCGCTCGACAATCGCCAGCCCGGTCCTCTCGCGATTGCGGTTTTCTCCTTCGCGCGCCGCAGCACGATTGCAGATGATTCCCTCTACGTCCCACTCATTCGCATAGAGCAGGAAACGCACCAAGGACTGTTCGTCATCGGGATCGCCACCGGCGTCGGTTTCCACCATCACGCGCAGACGGTCCATGGCCGCCGGCGCGTTCGACTCGGCAAGAACTGCTCCCACCTGGGCCAGCACACTTCGTTCAACTGTGTCCAGTTGGTCGATCAGTCGCTCGTCACGGAGGTCAAAGGAACGGCGAGGCTGGTTGTCGGGTGTGGAGCGCTGCGATCCATTGTGAAAGCACCAACCGGCGGCACCGCCAGCGACGGCACCGCGAAGGTCGTTCAGAAAATCATCCGCCACGGGTTCCCAGGTTCCGTAGCCCCGGCGAAACGGCTCCTGGTGGTGGATCGGCGCAGGCCGCTCGAACTCAGCCGTCATCGCCAGCAATTCGCGCGTGCGTACAGCCGTCTGTTTCGGTGATTGGGCGTTTCGCGGACGATGCACGGCGAGAAAATCGTGTTCCATCTCAAGCAACGAGTCCCGCACGTCGCGCTCAATCGCCAAATCAAGATACCAGTTACGGTGCTGCCTGAGCGCGTTGACAATTACGTCTACGGCTCGCCGGTGCGACTCAAAGTCAGGCAGACTGCCACCCGCCAGCGGTTCCTCGGAACGCCGACCGCGGGTCAGTGTCACGTCAACCACCTTGCCGCGCCGATCGCATTCCGCAACCAGCCATTGCAGTTTCTTCATGTAAGGATCGCGCGATCCGCCTTGTGAATCGACCGCCGAAACGTCGTTGTCGAATGCTCCCCACGTCGCCCAGACGCGGAGCCAGTTGAAACCGTGGGCCTGCAGGTCATCCAGATCCAGGCGAATGAACGCTTCCGGCGCTCCCAGTGCCCGGTAATAGCTGAACCCCAATAGGAATGTGGGTTCGCCATTGAGCGTGAATTGCCTGTCCCGGATTCCCAAAACAGTCGCATTGACCGCTGGCGCCGGAGCGGCCACCAGAGTGTCGGTAGCCAGACAGGCGAACGCGATTGCCGTCACCAACATAGCACTTAGTGAGACCTTGCCGCACATGGTTGCGTTTCCCCCGCTCCAAAATTGTCCTTCCACACCGTGTAATCCGCCGGATCGACGACCCCATTGTGGTTGTAGTCGCCCGCCAGGAACAGATCCCGAATGACTACCTCCACATCTTCCGGAGGATGCACGACTAGGTAGCGAACACCGCGGCTCCCCAAATTAAACAGGGTGTCGTCATTCGTAAAGGTCCCTTGAATCCCGGCGTCCGCCGTAATAATGGTAAACGAATCTCCGGGCTTGGGCGTGTAAGGGTCGGGTGTTTCGCCCGCGATCACCGTGGGACGTACAGCCGATTTCGATGCGGACGGAGACGCCAATGGATCTATCGTCACCAACGCCTTGCCTCTCCCAGACCCTCACCTGTGAGGCTCTGGGAGTGGCGGCAAAAAAAAACGCGAACCCAAGTTTTCAGGCTGGACAAAGCACAAGGGCCGACTAGCACTGAACCGTGGACGCATTAGGGAATTGACTCGCACAGCCTAAATTGCCACGTTGATCTCCCCAGCATCGAGGTCGTTGGCGATGCTCCCGTAGAAAAGGTCCAGGTTATCGGCGCCGCCCGTCATGGAATTACTACCACCATTGCCGGTCACATTACCAGCGGCGAGTGGACCATTGTTGAGTAGCGAAGCGCGTAGTGCGTAGTTGCCGGTGCCATTCCAAATGGCCATGATAGCATCCAGGTTGGCGGAACCAACGTCGTTCACAGCGCCACCAATCAGGATGTCCTGGCCAGTTCCACCGTTGAGTTCCGCGGATGTCGCGCCCGCGATCAGCAGGTCGCGTCCGGCACCGCCGAGCAGATTGACGCCGCCATTTCCGACGAGAACATCGTTACCGCCGCCCCCGTAGAGCGAGATGGTGGCGGCGTATGACGTGCCAAGCGAAACGAAATGATCGTTCAACTGACCGCCTCGCACATCGACGTTCCAATTCGGATGATCGCGGAAAAAGATTGAACTGCCGGCCAAGCCGGTAAAGAGCCCCCACGTCCCGGAATCTACGTACGATGCGAGTGTCACATCCCTGGCAGCACTCATATTGCCGGAGTCATCAATCGTCAATTGCACATTGTCGCTATCGTGATAGCTGCTCACGGCAACCGGACCACTGATGCCACTGGTCGTCCCCCCCAGGGCTGGAGCGAGGCTTCCCAGTTTAACGCGATCGCCATTGCTCACCTGAGCATTCAAGTAGGTACCGGCAGGAACACTTTGCACATTCAGCACGTTGCCACCTACCAGTGGCGCGATGAATATCAGTTGCGTTACGCCGGCGAATGAGACATTGGGGCGGACCGGGCGGTCGATCACAACCGCATCGGATTCCGTCGGACTCGCATAGATCGCATACGTCTGTCCCGTAGCGTTCGTATAGTCGTAGAAGTAGGCAAAATCGAGATCAGGTTGCGGACTGTGTACGTTGACGCGACCTTGCGTGCCGGATACGTCGCCAGCGAATCCGACGGTGAACAGATCATAGTCCGGACCGCCGGTAACGTCGACGGTGAGCCCCGCGGGTACGCCAAAGACGTCGATCTGGTTGTAGTTGCCTGCAACATCATTGCGACCGGCCTGGTAGTGAAGACTTCCCGGCGCCGAATACCGAAATGCGAACGTATTTAACAGATTCCCACCCCCCTGCAGTGACCGATCGGAACGACGCAATACCTCGGTTCCGGTTGCGTCCAAATCAATCGACACTTGCCGCGATACCGCGGAGGCCTGGTCATCGACATAGGCATGGACCGTGCCCTGCCCTGCCACCAGTACGTCAGCCAAGATGCCGTCCAGGTTATGGGACGCATCGCCGATGTACACGGTTTGGCTCGTACCACCCGCCAGGTCAATATTTAAATGCCCCAGGCCACTGGCCAGTAAAGACACCTCGTCATTTCCGTTGCCTGCGACAATGTTCAAGGCGCCATCAGCGATCGATTGCGTGCTAGGCGGCGTGCCCGCGATGACGAATCGGTTGCCATGGTCGGCTCCGAGGAGATTTATCGCATCAAATGGAAATTGGCTGTAGTTGATTGCGGCCGTGGGGGACGTTCCCGCAAGTGTGGTACGCCACATTTGCCCGCTCGTCATATTGTAGACATACCGGGCCGTGCTCGTTGGGTCATACACGTTGAGCAGGTTGCCGCCCGCGGCTTCATCTCCTATGAGAGTCACGTTGCCGGCCATGCGACTAATCGATCCGCCCGTTGTGCCGATGCGACCGATATTGACCTGGTTGTTGTTTCCCATTGTGTCGATTGACAATGCCCCGGTCGTTGCCAAGACATTGAAAGTGTCCGCGCCAATTCCACCGTGAATCACTGTCTGAGAACCATCCGGGAACGTGCTCTTCACCGTATTCGAAACATTGAACACGTTTCCACCGGATCCCCCTTTTAGGTTCAACGCACGGAGGTCGTTGGCGCGATATCGAATCGGAGCGGGAGCCAGACCGACGATCGATGCGTAGATACCGGAGTTGGCCAATGTGACGGTTTTCGGCCTGGTGTTAGCGGAATCGTCCACATTCACGGCCGACCAATCGCCATAGTTGGTAATGGTGAGGAAGCCATGCAGACCGTCAAGTGTTCCGTTCTTTCCAACATTGACGATGTCCGGTCCCCGGTCGCCGTGAATCCATACCGACGAGTGGTTTCCCTGAACGTTGACGACATCTCCGTAATCCCCCGCTCCGCTAAAGACCGAAAGCAGACGCGTCGTGGTGCGTGTGTCTAACACGACGATGCGGTTGCCGCTTGTGCTATCTCCCAGTCCGCCTTTGACAGATATGCTGTTAAACGAACTGAACTTGAAGTCAATCGGAAACGGCGTTACGCCACGCACTTCATCGCGATCGATCTCGATGTACTTTGGCGTTGTCGACAACGAATCGTCGACAATCAGGTTGGTAAACCGGCCACCCGTGTTGCGAATTGCGACATGACCGAGTACCCCAGCGGCGTCACCAACGCCAACGTTCACGGTTCCGGCGCTTTGAATCAGTACCGTGTCACTGTTGGCAAGCGACGGCACGTTAAGCGTCGTGTTGGGGTTCATGACCATTTGAAGGTATCCGACAGTCCCACCATGGTCGACGAGGGCGGAACCGAGCTCGACTGTCGTGCGAGTAAGGTTGTAGGTGCGTGGTTGGCCTGAATCGTTGAAATTATGAAACACCAGTCGATCATTTCCATCGCCGCGCACATAGACACGGTTGCGGATCAGATCCAGCGTTGACGCCCCCGGTGCAAGATTAATCTCATCGCGTCCTCCCTGACCGTAGATCGAGATATCGCTTCGAGTATCTTCGACATTGATCGTGTCAATG
>JAGQPD010000543.1 GCA_020426865.1 Planctomycetales bacterium | reverse complement strand
GGGACCAGTTTGTTACAAAACTTGTCACGCAGCGGATCGATTGGAGACTTGCGAGTACCCTTTATCGTCAGTCTCGTGATGGTGGCCGTCGGCGCGGTAACGGTCTTGGTATTCGCACCACGGCCTTCGCACGGGCCGCCGGCGGTTTCCAGTTCGAAGGGCGAGTCCGGACGATCCGGTGCGACCGCAGGGGCAGACCGTCCTGCTGCGAGCACGAGCGTGGGCGGTGAGGATGCCGAAGTGACGGCCAATCCTAAGTCGGCAACTTCTTCCGGCCCGTCGGATGAAAGCAATCGATAGCGAGACGCTTGAAGCGTGCTGATTGAGGAAGTGCGACTTGGCCGAGGAAGTTTGACACGGGAGTCAGCGGCACGGGAGTCAGCGGGACTTGACCGGAATTCGTGGACGTGAGAAGGCGAAGCGTTGGGAGTGATTAGGTGAGTGACGAAGTGTGCGAGCTACTGGAAACTTTTGAGAATCAGTTTCCGGACCGAGATTATACGATCGAGATTATTTGCCCGGAGTTCACATCGGTGTGTCCGAAGACGGGTCAGCCCGATTTCGCGACGTTGACGTTTACCTACGTGCCTGACCGATTGTGCGTGGAGCTCAAGAGCTTGAAACTGTATCTACAATCGTTCCGCAACGAGGGGATTTTCTACGAGCATGTAACGAATCGTATCCTGGACGATTTGGTAGCTGCCGTGGCGCCCCGCAGCATGACACTTGTTGCATCTTTCACGCCGCGGGGCGGCATTCGATCGAACATCACGGCGACGTATCAAGTTCGTCGATGAATTGCCGTCAATAACTGCGACCGGAGTTCGTCTTCCAGGTGCGAAACAATTCTACGCACCGCTCGCGCAACACCTGTGGGACGAGTTTAACCGTGCTGCCGCCGATGCGGAGAAGTTCGGCAGCGGGGAGCGTCAATTCGTTGAAGCCAGCGATCGTGGCATCGTCGATGGAGGCGCCGAAGTAGACGACTTCCACGCGTGCCCAGTGCAGGGCCGCCATACACATTGGGCAGGGCTCACAGGTCGTAGCGACGACCGCGTGCTCGAGATGAATCGCATCGACGGAGCGACATGCAGCGCGAATTGCGGTGATTTCCGCGTGTGCAGTAATATCCATCTCTTGCCACACGATGTTGTGGGACACGCTTAGGACACGGCCATCGCGAGCAATCGCGCAACCGAAGGGCGATTGCCCACCGCGGATACCGTCGAGCGCCTTATCGATCGCCAATTGCATTAGTTGTTCTGGAGGCACGATAAAGATCCTGGCTGCATTGGGAGTTTTCCATCGAATGCGCCCACATGGGTGCGCGACGGCTCGTGGTCGTTCTACATGTTTGATCGATGTCCGTTAGCGTAATCGTTTGCGGCCAGCTCGGCAACGGCCGTTAGCCATCACGACACAACGACACATCTACCACTTTTCTGTCACACTGACTGGCGGTCCACGAAGCGGACGACGAGGGCTGTCGTGGGCGCGCGTGGGAGATGGCGGCGGCAATCGTGCACGGCATGTGGTTCTCTTCCCCTTGCCACGACATTGGGGCTCTTGCCACGTCATTGGGCCCCTTGCAACGATATGGGGGAGCGCTAACAATAGTGGTCGATGGAAACGCGAAAACCGACGAACGACAGGAAATGAATTGATGACTGATCGACCACGAGTAATCATTAGCGGCTTTGGGGACGAGGCGGCGAATCAGAAGACGGCGGTCCAGCAATTTGCCGCATTTGCCGCCATGGGGTTGCAGTATTACAGCATTCGTTTCATTGACGTAGAAGGCACGATCAAGAATGTGATGCAGCTGACGAAGGGCGAAATCACAAAAGTCCGTCATTTGCAGGACGAGTATGGATTGAACGTGGCATCGATTGGTTCGCCGATCGGCAAGGTCAAGTTGTTGGACACGGAAGACGGGACCAAGAACAAGTTTGTGCCGTTCAAGCAGTATTTGAGCAAGGACGTGGCCAAGGCGTGTGAGTTGGCCCATGCGTTTGAGACCAAGCTGATACGGGGTTTTTCGTTCTATCATCCCGCGGGGACGGATCCGAGCGAACATCTCGCCCAGACGATTGACCAGTTGGGGCAGATCGCGGAAGTGTGTCATCGAAGCGACCTCACATATGGCGTGGAGGTGGAAGCGAACCTGGTGGGGCAGAATGGCGAGTTGCTGGCAGAGATCCATCGCCAGGTAAATCATCCTGCCTTAGTGTTGATTTTTGATGCCGGCAACCTGATTACGCAGGGATTCACGCCGGCGGAGGTATTCGATCAATATCGGGCGATGAAAGCGGGAATTGGCTGGGTCCATATCAAGGACTACCGACATCCATCGCCGATCGAGCGTCAACGGCACGTGGATGAAGAAGCGCTGAAGCATTTCGTGCCGGCCGATCTTGGCGACAGTGCTCACGAGTTGATCCTCAAGGACTTCCGCGACATCATTCCGGCACTTGAGAAAGAGTACCGACGGCGGGGGATCCCGGGCGTATTCCTGGATCTCGAGCCGCATGTGAAAGGTGGCGGCCAGTTTGGTGGTTTCAGCGGACCCGACGGATTTGGTGTTGCGCTTCGCGGCCTGTGCCGCATTCTGGACTTCGTCGGAATCGACTACCACCTGCGTGACTTCGAAGACGTACGTGCCGCCCGTGGATTCTAGCTCACAGCGAATGGCCAATACCGTGGAGCAACTGTGCATCGCTCCACGGTACATTCGACTATTCGTCAATCACGTCGGACTCGATTACATCCTCCGTAGCGCCGGCTGCTTGCCCCTTCTTGGACTTTTTGCCACTGGGAAGTAGAGCCTGCACGGCGACGACCGCGGACGCACCGATGCACAAGAAGGCTAGTAACGCCGATAGCGACACGAGACTCGATGCCATGAACATTCCGAACAGGCCGAAGCCGAACAGCAGCGCGGCAATCGTCAGCCGAAATCGCACACTCAACGACTCTCGAGTCTTGGAGTGATGCTGAATCGCGGACTTGACCGACTGATTCGCCAACTCCCGCATCGCTGCCAGGTTGGTATGCCGTTCTGGGGCCGAGGATCGCGGCACGAATTCCTCGGGCGAGGTGATCGGAGTAGGCGTTTCGACCGGCTTCGGTGGTGCCTTGGGTTGTGGTTTCGGTTCCGGCGAACGGACCGGAGTTGGTCGAAGCTCCAAGGGTGTACCGGTGCCAACGCGAGCCAACAACTGCTTCATGTACTCTTCGATCGAATCCTCGTGAGCATCTTCTTCGGTTGTCTCGGCAATGACCAGTGAGTCGTTGTCGCCCGACGAGTCGAAATCGACCGTTTGGTGCTCCTGGATGTCTCCCAGAAGCGACATCGTGTCGCGTCCCCTTTCCTCGGATTCCGACGGTTCCGACTGTCGGTTCTCGGTTAGCCGGCCGGCAAATGGGTAATCCAGTTCCGACGCCGGTTGTTCATTGACTTGGAACGGATCGTCCTCCGGCTCGTCAACGTGGCGCATCAATCCGGCCAAGGGTCCGTCGGCTGGCCAAATATCGTCAGCGGTCTCAGCCTGGTCGCTTTCGGTAACAGACGCGCCGGTGGTGTCATCGTCGAACGCCGTGGCTTGCGAGGAGTTTTCCCATTGCTTACGCAATGAGTCTTCAAAGGCGTCAAACGACTCTTCGGCCGACTCCGCTTCCCAGGCAGACTGTTCGGCGTCAGTACTCGGCATTTGGTTTGCTGCGGGCGGCGCCTGCGATTCCCACGACTCGCGTTCGGTGGTGAAGCGAGCTTCCATCTCTTGCTGCTCGAGCAACAACCGCTGGTTTTCGGCTTGCCACTTGGCACGTTCTACGTCGAGGGTTTGCTGCAGGTCACGAATATTCGCTGACAGA
>JAGQPD010000542.1 GCA_020426865.1 Planctomycetales bacterium | reverse complement strand
CGATTCGCGGCCGATGACCTGCCCGCCGATAAGCTGCCGGCGGATGAGCTCCTAATCGCGCAGATTGTCCCAGCCACGGTTGTGGCCCAGGTGACCGAGGCATCGGCCAGCCCATTTGCGGAAGTTACCCGGACCCGATATCCGTCGACGGTGTTAGCTGGGCATCTTCACATTGCTGCCTTTGTATTGGGATTGGTCGGATTTGGTCTATCCTTCTGGTCCGTCTGGGCGCTGGTGTTGTGCGCGATGGCCTTTGGTGTGGCAGCGATATCGATGCAGGTTCGCACAAGAAGAACGGCGATTGCCGCGGTTGTGTTAAGTTGCCTTTCGCTTAGCATCGTCTGCTATCGCGCAGTTCAGGAGTACCGGCAGTCGCAAGCCGCACAGTGGCAGTTTCCCGATTCGTCTGCCCAGGATGAATTGTACGAGGACTCCCTGCGGTGACGGCGAGCGAATCGGAATTGGAAAAGGCACGCATTCGTCGAGCGGTTTGCGATTTGCGCAGAGAACTTGCTGGTCGAACGTCGCGCAGCGACAGAATAATGAAAAGGCTGCTGGCCTTGCCGGGATTGAATGTTCATCACGATGCTTGTCGCAAAAAGGAGTCTCGGCTCGTGGTTGCAGGCTACGCCCACGTGCGTGAAGAGGTGGAGACTCGGTCGATCATCGAGTACTGGTTGGGACATGGCCAACACAAGTTGGCACTACCATATTGTCTGGGTCGCGCTTTGCGATTTGTTGCGATCGAGCGATGGAGCGATCTGCAGCCCGGGCGATTTGGTGTCCCCGAACCAGCGGAGTTGTTCCGGGAGGATTCGACGCGGATGGTCGCGCCGGAGCAGTGCGACGTGATCATTGTGCCTGGTGTGGCGTTCACACGGCGGGGTGATCGCTTGGGGCATGGACAGGGATATTATGACAGATATTTGGCTGTAACTCGTCCGGACGCGATGCGCATTGCGTTGGCGTTTGAGTGTCAACTGGTGGACGAATTACCGACCGAACCGCACGACTATCGGGTCGATGTGATTGTTACCGAAGCCGCGGTCTGCTACTGCCACGGTTGATCGTCGATTGGCCGACATCTACCGAGTGTATTCCTTGATCCACCTTTCCAGTTCCTCCCAATCGGCCGGCGGTAAGGATTGTAGATCGGGCCGTAACCGCACGGCATCTCGGATATAGATGTGCTGGATCTCTTGTTGGGATCGATTCGTATTCCAGTGAATGAGGACGCGGATGCAATTGGGAAGCGCTCCGGGTACGCTCATTTCATGCGTACACAACAAGGGAACGTCGAGCCATCCCAGCTGACGCGCCGCCAAGGCCGGAAACTCCGCATTCAAATCGCCTGTGGTACTGAAGATCGCGCTGGCCACATCCTGAGCCTCGATGTTGTTGGCGCGAATCATCATCGCCAGCAAGCGACGGGTTTGTGTAAGAATTTCCTCGCGTGAATTCGCATCCGCCGTCGTTGCTCCGCGGACTCCTCGACATATCATTTCCCTACCACCTCTGTAGCGCCATTGCGCATGTTCGTGCCGACGAATTCTCGCTGTCGCTATTCGGCTACCAGCGGTCGGACGCGAATCGTTCGGTACCAAACAGGGGTGCCACGGTCCTGCAAAACGATGTGACCACCGTTGCTTTTGGCAAAGTACGGCAATTCGGCGTACCCCGAACGTTCGACGCGTTTCTGCCAATCCACGGAGCCAATTTCGAATTCACATACCTTGACGCCGTTCAGCCAGTGTTCGACTTGGCGGTCCAAGACCACCACGCGCGATTCGTTCCATTGACCCGGCGATCGCAATTCGACTCTCCTGGCAGGATACAGGCCATACAGTGCGCCCGCAATCGTAAGCGGGTCGGCAGCAGCCGGATTTCGCAAGATTTGATACTCCAACCCGGACAGATTGGCCGACTTGTCTTCTTCCGTCGCGCGATAAATAATCCCGCTGTTGCCCCCCTCCAGCGTCGTCCACTCGACAACCAATTCAAAGTCCTGGAATATCTCCACCGAGACCAGGTCGCCCGTGCTTTGTTTGAGCGTGAGATTGCCGTTCTCGACCACCCATCCGGACGGGCGTCCTGCCGAGCGGTAGCCACGCCACGACTCCAGATCGGTTCCGCGAAAAAGGTATTTCCAGTTCTCGTCCGATTCCTGCGCAAACGCTGACGCTGTCGCTCCCACGACACTCGCCAGGAGCAGCGGAAGGATCAGCCACGCCGAACAAACTCGGAAGCGACAAATCGGACGGCGAATTCTGTGGACGATGGCCAATGGCTTCATTTCCGACTCCTCTAATGTTCGACCAACCTTCGTTGCCCAGCAGGCAGGCGTTGTGCTGAAAGGATATTGCCTTTCCCCAAAGTGTATGTCACCAGGCCGGTCGATGCCGATCTCGCTGCGCCAACGACTCGTTGCCGCCCACGGGACGGTTCCGATTATCCCGATTGGTTCGATGCTAGCGGAGCAATCGGGGGAAAAAAGATTCGACTGGACGCGGGCCCGCGATCACGTTAGTCTCTGGCCCCGAAAGGGAATCCGGTGTTCCACGAGCTGGGACAAAGATGATCTGATCGAATCGGGGCGGCGGAAACCGACTGCGACGCAAAGGAGTGAACATGGCCGTGAATTTTTTTGCCTGGATACGTGAGGGCGTTCGACAATCGATTTTGATGGGGGTCGCCGATGCGGTGGACCAAATCGGTGCCCCACAACGCGACCCTGGGTTGCGCCAACAATTGACCGAAGCCATCGAGAACGGGCCTCTGTTGGCTGCACCTGCGGGTTCGGAGCGAAAGCCGACTCGCAAACGACTTGGTCGCTCGCTCAAAGAAATCCAAGCCGATGACTCCGGCACCAAATAGCCGGCCAATTGCCGATTCGTAGCCGCCCCGTGCCGACCGGCAAGTTCGACGAATCCGTCGATGTTTGTGTTCCATGCCAGAAATGTCCCAACGGTCCGTTGCAAGGAAGCGATAACCATGGAGCCACTGCAAGCCACTTCAGTGACACGAATCAGGCAGGATTCGCCCGAACAAGCTTCGTCGAAACCTTGCTGGTTCGCTACGCAGGAGGGCGTGGAATTGCCGTTGGATGTCGACGGCGTCCTGCTCGACATCGACGACTTCGTCTATGACAGCTCGACCGACTGGCGTTGGTTGGTGCAGCTGCTTTGCCGGATGGGATTGCAAACCCATTTCGTACCATTCTACGCCATTTGGCAGCGTGACTACCTACCGTGCGTGAACCGCGGCCAAGAGGATTATTGGGGTGCCTTCTCGCGACTACTTAAAGACGTTGGTATGTCGCGCGCAGCCGTCGAAGAAGTTCGCGTGGCGTGGCAGCCGCGTCGTCTCCCGTTCGTCAATTGCTCGCGACCACTTCCGGGCGTCGCCGCGATGCTGGCCCGGTTGTCGAAACTCCAACTGCCCGTGGGGGCGATCTCCAATACTCCCGGACCAGCAGAAGTCTTGCGACAACGCCTACGTGCGATACATCTGGAACGTTGGGTGTCGAGTGTTACCACCGCCGGTAGCATTCGTTGCTCTGCACCAGACCGCTACCTCTATGAGCACGCGGCGCAACAGCTCGCGTCCCATCCGACGCGATTGGTGTTCGTCGGGCATAACTGGTTGGAGATTACCGGAGCGGCCGATTCCGGAATGCGGACCATCTGTTGTTGGAACGATCCGAACAGCGGTCAGGCCGATATCTACCTGCAGCGATTGGATGTGCTGCCAGAACTGATCGTGCGGGGCCAAGTAAGCCGACTTGCAGGATAGCCGACGCCACCGCGACGGTGCCGGCCCTTTCTTCTTGAGCATTCTGTTGTTATTCTGTTGCTCAGTACCACGCCATTTGATCTGACGCGTTGAGGCAGCGACTTTGGCCAAGCGCCAAGCGTCACGGGCCGTTGCGTCGATCCTGATTTCCACCGAGGCTATTGCATGCGAAATACACTCGCTTTCGTCCTGGGCGGCGGCCGCGGAACTCGGTTGCAGCCACTTACCAAGTATCGAGCCAAACCGGCGGTGCCCCTGGCGGGCAAGTATCGCTTGATCGATATCCCCCTTTCCAACTGCATTAACAGCGGTCTGAATCGCATCTACGTACTCACGCAGTTCTTGTCTGTCAGCCTGCACCGGCACATCCGCCAGACGTATCGGTTTGATCCTTTTAGCGGTGGTTTCGTCGAGCTACTGGCGGCCCAGCAAACGGCCGAAGCAGGCACCGATTGGTACGAAGGAACCGCCGACGCTGTCCGCAAAAACATTCGCTACGTCGATCAGCCCGGCGTGGAAAATGTCTTGATCCTGTCGGGCGACCAGCTCTACCGCATGGATTTTCAAGAGATGTACAAGACGCACGTCGAATCGAATGCCGACGTGACGATCGCCGCGATTCCGGTATCGCGCGACTCGGCCAGCCAACTGGGGATCATGCGCATCAACGAGGACGGTCGTGTCGTGGGGTTCCTCGAAAAACCAAAAACCGATGAGGAACTCAAGCTCGTCCGAATGGAACCCAGTTGGCTGGACAGCCACGGAATCGAAAGCAAAGGCCGCGACTGTCTGGCAAGTATGGGGATCTACTTGTTTAAACGCAAGACATTGGAAAAGGTCCTGCGGCAAACCACCTATTGGGATTTCGGCAAAGAGATCTTTCCCGCTGCCATTCGTACCCATCGTGTGCAGGTTCATCTGTTTGATGGATATTGGGAAGACATCGGTACGATCGGCGCTTTCTACGAAGCGAATCTGGCGTTGGCCAGCCCCAACCCTCCCTTTGATCTCGCCCAGCCCGAAGCTCCAATCTATTCACGAGCTCGGTTCTTGCCACCATCACAATTGCAGAAGGCTCAGGTCGAAAACAGTATCATCGCCGACGGCTGCCGCATCGGTTCCGGGGCAGTTATTATCAATAGTGTTATCGGCCATCGGTGCATCATTGGGAGCAACGTGACGATTCGTAATTCCATTTTGATGGGTGCCGACGAATACCAAACCAGTCAAGAGTTGGCGTCGGCCAATACCGCCGGTCACCCGCAGATCGGGATCGGATCGGGATCAACCATTGATGGAGCGATTATCGACAAGAACTGCCAGATCGGTAACAACGTCAAGGTCATTGCTTGCGGTGGTCCTGATCGCGATATCCGCGAAGTCTGCAGCATCCGCGACGGCATACCCGTGATCGTCAAAGATGCCACGTTGCCTGACGGATGGTCGATGGATGAATAGCGATCGGCGATCGACCCCAAAGAGCCTATCCGCGCTGCTGGTAATGCGTGGCTGCCAGTTTTCGCACTGCTAACAAATAAGCCAGCAACAACGCCAGCCGCAGTGCCAGGATCGCCACTGCGATTGCCAACAGCACATACTGTTCGGAATTCTCGGCACGGATGTTTTGCTGGAAACGTGCCAACTGCATCCCCATCGCGATGATTGATCCGACCACGGCCACGATTTTTCCGTAGCCCAGATAAAAGCCTAGCTTCCTTCTCTGCAGGAGGAAGATATTGGCAGGGATCCCCAGCAGCACGATCAGCGTTCCCGCGACGTGTTCGGTGGCTCCCAATTCGATAATGCGGGCTAACGTCGCGTCGTTCTCCGTCGACTGCAAGATGCTCATTCCCAGCACAACCGCTGCTGCACGAAGGCCACAGAACACGAGGTCCATGACCAACACAACTAGACAAAACACCGGCACTGGCTCGCGATGCTCGCGGCGATTCGCCGATGTTGCCACTTCGGGGGACGCGAACGGGTTCTGTTGATTGTGGCGATCTAAGGACACATGTATGTCCTTGGTGTCAGGGTGCCAGAAGTAGTCGTCCCGGCGCATGGAGATAGCCGATGACATCGTTCAAGAACCGGGCCGCTGTGGCCCCGTCCACCAGGCGATGATCGTACGACAAGCTCAATGGCATCATCAGCCGAATCGCCACATCGTCGTCGACCACGATCGGCATTTTTCGCGAACGACCGACGAGCAGAATGCCGACCTCGGGAACATTCAGAATCGGCGTGGAGTAGGTCCCACCAATCGCGCCGAGATTGCTGATGGTAAACGTGCCGCCACGCAGGTCGTCCACACTGAAATCGTTGTCGCGAGATTTCACTGCCAATTTGCCCAATTCGCGCGCGATCTCAGCGATACTCATGTCATCGGCGCCGCGCAAAGCGGGCACAACGAGCCCACGGTCGGTGTCTACCGCCACGCCAATGTTGATGTATTCCTTGTAGATCACTTCGCCCGCTTCCAAGTCGAGCGACGAATTCATCAGCGGATGCTCCTTGAGTGCCATCGACACAGCTTTGATCACAAACGGCATTGCCGTCAATTTGATTCCCTTGCTGGCATAATCCTTTTTGCTCGATGCGCGAATCTTTTCCAACTCGGTAACATCCGCATCATCGAAATTCGTCACGCGAGGAACCGTTGACCAGGATTCAGCCATCTTTGCCGCGATCGTGCGGCGCACTCGTGACGCGGTTTCGCGTCGGATGGGGCCCCAGGTGTCGGTTTCCTTGGGCCCAGCGCTTGTGCCTTCCTGTCGCAACGCTTGTGCCGCATGGTTGGCATGTCGAACAACCTGCAACACATCATCGCGGGTAATGCGTCCTCCCGGGCCCGAACCGGCCACGGTTGTGAGATCGACGCCGACCTCTCGGGCAAATCTCCGAATCGATGGCCCCGCCGGAATGACCTGGGACCTGCCTGCCGGGGGCGCTGTGACGGGGGCTGGTGTTGCCTTTGCCTCCTGAACTTTCGCCTTTTCTACCTGGGCCCCGGATGACTGGGCCGTCGCTGCCTTGGAAGGCTCCGCGGTTCGAGTGGGCTCGGTAGATTGGGGTGGTGGCTCCACCGCGACTTTCGGCGGACCAACTTCGACCGGCGGCGCGGCGGTAGCTGCGGGCTTTTCTCCCCCCGTTCCGTCCGGGCTGCTCTCGAGGATCAAGATCGTGTCGCCGACATGGAGCGTCTTGCCACGACAGGCGTGGATCATCGTTACCCGGCCACCATGAGACGACGGTACCGCGACCGTTGCCTTGTCGGTCTCCAGGTCGATGATGTCCTGTCCCTTTGAAATCTGTTCGTCGCGGTCGACGAGCACGTCCAAGACATCACCGCATTCGATGCCTTCACCCAAATCCGGTAACTTGACTTCTATCTTCATCGTTTCGCCACGCTTTCCTCGTGTCTCCACAGCCGACACTACGCCCACAACGGATTGACTTTGTCGGGATCGACCCCCAACATCTTGATCGCATCGGTTACCGTTTGAGCTTTGACTTGTCCCCGTTGATGCAGTTGCCAAAGAGCCGCAATCGTAATGCATTCGGCGTCGACTTCAAAGTGTCGTCGCAGGTTTTCGCGAGTTTCACTGCGGCCCATGCCGTCGGTCCCCAGCGCGAACAGGCCGCCGGGTACCCACGGGTCGATTTGCTCAGCCAAGGCTTGCACATAGTCCGACGCCGCGATGAACGGCCCAGCCTCGTCTTGCAGCAACTGCTCCAAATACGATTTCCGCGGTGGCTCGCTTGGATGCAGCATGTTCCAATGCAGGCAATCACGCGCTTCTCGACGCAATTGCGTGTAGCTGGTGACGCTCCATACATTGCTGGAGATCCCGAAATCTTCCGCAAGGATCTTCTGAGCCCCCAGCGCGGATCGCAAGATCGCGCCGCTGCCAAACAGTTGTACCTTCGAGCGGCTATCGGGAACGTCCAACGCGTTCAACTTGTACATTCCCTTGATGATTCCCTCTTCCACGCCAGCCGGCATGGCCGGCATCGTGTACTCTTCGTTTTCGAGTGTGATGTAATAGATGGCCGTTTCGCCCTCGGAATAAAGGCGCCGCAATCCGTCCATCACGATCACGGTAGTTTCGTAGGCATACGCTGGGTCATAGGCGCGGACCGTCGGGAAGGCGATGGCATTGAGCAAGCTGTGGCCGTCTTGATGTTGCAACCCTTCGCCATTGAGCGTGGTGCGTCCGGCCGTGCCACCAATCAGAAACCCCTTCGCTCGCATGTCGGCCGCAGCCCAGATCAAGTCGCCAATCCGCTGGAAACCAAACATCGAATAGTAGATGAAAAACGGAATCATGTTGACGCCGTGCTGGCTATAGGACGTGCCTGCCGCGACAAAGGACGACATCGATCCGGCCTCGGTAATGCCCTCTTCCAGGATCTGGCCGTCCTCCGCCTCTTTGTAATACATCAATTGGTCCGAATCGACCGGCTCGTACAATTGCCCAGCATGCGCATAGATGCCTACCTGACGGAACATACCTTCCATCCCAAACGTTCGCGATTCGTCCGGGACGATCGGTACGATGTTCTTGCCAATCCGTCGATCGCGACAGAGTTTGGCCAGCAGCCGCACAAAACCCATCGTCGTCGATAAGGTTTTGTCTTGGCTGCCAGCCAGAAAGTCCTGGAACTCTTCCAACTTGGGCGTCTCCATCGTCGGCGGTGCTGTCGGCCGACTCGG